>JAFWQM010000002.1 GCA_017509065.1 Clostridia bacterium | reverse complement strand
GTCTCCTGATGCGGGCCTGTCCAACGTATACCCCACGTCAAAGAAGATCACTTTCTTGTCACGTAATAGCTGAATCATCGTCTCACCTCGAATAACTCAATGTCATCAGTATGTGGGTTCAATCAGCCGATGGAGCAATGCAGCAAATTCTTCCATATTGCTCATCATCGCCGGATGGCCTCCGTGAGAAAAAATATGCACCTCCGCCCGGCTGGTTTCCTGAAAGATTTTTGAGAACAGCCGCTGATAATGCCCCGGCGGGAACATCTCGTCCTCCTCGCTTCCCATCAGCAGCAGGGGAACTTCCAGCGCCGACAGCGGCTGATGGAAATAGCTTTTGATCTCCCTGGCGTGGCGTACGACGGCATCCGTATCCGCGTCGAACACCTGCTCCCAATCCTCGCCGTGGATGGACCGTAGATAGGCGCGGAACCCCTCGATGTGTTTTGCCTGCGCTCTCCCTGCCTGAATGTCCTTCGTGACGGCAGGGTCAGCGCTGGTTCCGGCGAAGCTGTCGGCGGCCACCGCCCGCACAAGCTGCGGATACTCCAGCGCGGCATTGATCGCCGCCAAAGCGCCGCCGCTGGTTCCGACAAGGTATATTTTGCAGAGGCCAAGATACTCACATAAAGCGCGGACCTGGTTGGCCCAGTCATACCAAAGATCAGAAGGCCATGAAGGAAGATGATCGGATTGCCCGCAGCCGAGGAAATCCATGGTGATCACATGGTATTTTTCAGCCAGCAGCGGAATGATCGGATCGAACATCCTGCAGGAAGCTGTATTCCCGTGCAGCAGGGTCAGCGGTCTGCCCGTTCCATGGCTCTCATAATAAACCTGATAACTGCCATAAGGAAAATAACTCATGGTTGCACCTCCATGAATGAAAAAGCATTTTGTGCCTGAAAATCCGGCATATATCCATCCACAATTTTGTAGTCGATCCCCGCTTTGCGAGCCTGCGATGTTTGAAAACGGCGGGGTATATGGTACATTTTTCCGTCTTTGATAATGTAGGCTCCCGTTTGATGAAACTGAAAAGGGACGCCTTTGTTCATACATTGGCGGCGAACATCCAGCACCCATTCGTAATCAAGCGGCCGCACGTTGATGCCCGATTCACCTGAGCAAGCCACCTCGCAGATACTGCCGTTCAGATACTTTTCAAGATCGATTGGACCCAGCATTGGGCCCAGGATCACCGTTTTGTGCTTGATCGGAAGCTCCGCGAAGATGGGCAATCGGAAATCCGCCCGATCCTGGTTTTCGCAGGTGCAGCCGACGATCACATTCTTATATCCATCTCCCCAGTCAGCCGGGACACATTCCCAAAAGCGTTCGATCCGCTTCGTGAAAAAGTAAAACATACAATCATCGCGGTATTTGATCATTTCCCAGCATGCTTCCCGCCATTCATCCGCATCCTTCAGCAAAAAATCCGAGGTAAAGCAGGTCATGACTATGGAGCCGGGCGCGATCTTTGGCGTTCCATCACGCTTCTTTTTTACCGGCAGATCGAAATTCAGCGTTTTGCGGCATTGCTCCGACGAAACCGCGCTGCCGTATGCTTCATCCTGCCGATAAACGTAGCAGTAACGGCAGCCTTCTGAATATTTCGTGCAGCCGTGCCAGGGATTCCAACTCGCGTATTTCTGTTCGCTCATTTTTCCAATCTCATTTCCTTAAATCGGCACTTGTTTAGGCCTATGAAACCAGGATATCTTGGTTTCATTTGGGTATGCGAAGAAAGAAATAGCGCTCGTCTTCACCCGCAACATAGGCTCCATTGTTCAGCATGACCTTTTGCGAAGCGATGTTGTCCTTATACACACGCAGAAAAATTTCATTCTCCGGGATGATATGCTTTGCCTTTTCGATTGTAAGTCTCAATCCCGCTGTCCCATAGCCTCTTCCACGGACGTCCTTTCTGATGCTGTACCCGATATGTCCCGCGCCGTTTCGGAGTGCCTCTGTCAGGTAATGACGTATTCTGAATTCGCCAACCAGGCATTCTCCATCCCACAGATAGTAATACGTTTCCGGGACAAACCAATCCGGCATGTTGACTGGGTGTTCATGCGACATCAATTCCGGCAGCACTCTTGAGATATATTCGTCATAAGAAACGCCAGAGTATGGGTTAGTCAGGCCGTTTTCGTCTGCAGGCAAAGCAGTTGTATACTCCCATTGTGCTGCAGCATCCTGTTCATTGATTTTTCGCAGTTCCGCACGCATGTGTAAAGTTCCCCCATTTGTTTTCTTCATGAATGAGGCCCGGAATAATCCCACCATTGTGCATGGCCACGAGCAGTTTCTGGGCGCACGCTTCGTAGACGGCATCATTCCCGCCGAACGGATCAGATATGGACGGATTCAAAACATGTATTTTTTCGATATACTCGGGAAAACGCATAAGGAGTGTTTTTTCTTGGTCGCGGGTCATAGCGTATACCTGGGACGCCTCCCGCATGAGATATGCCTGGACGTTCCGCACACAATGATTGCTAAGATCGGCTCCGTGTCGTTTGGCGGCACGAACGGCCTCGGGTGTGGCTACATCTCCGGGATCAGCGGATAGCCCGGCAGACTAGGCGTCCACACCGTACGCCCGGGCCAAGGCGGCGGCCAATGGACTACGGCATGTGTTTCCTGTACAGATAAACAAAATCATGAAGTGAACCTCCTTGGCGGAATTGCTGTCTCTGTACTAAGTAGTTTATTGAATTTGAGTTTTCCTGTGGGATTACCCTTCGGCAGAGCATTGAACAGCCTGCGGTGCAGGATGCCATTCCGACAGCAGTTGCATCGTGAGCAGAGGCACTTGCCTCGTGAGAAGAAGAGTAGAAAGGAGTGTGCGGGCGATGCGCACAAGAATCCCCTATGGATACCAGATCATCGGCGGCAAAGCTGTCCCGCATCCCGTAGAGGCCCCTCAAATAAAGGAACTGTTTGACCTTTACGTGGCTGGCATGTCGATCAAACAATCCGGTGCTCTCGCTGAAATCCGCCGCACGCCCACCGCCCTTAAGCATATCCTTCTCAATCCGATTTATGGTGGCAGCGATCCCTTTTACCCCGCGTTGGTCGATGCCGAGATGTCGGAACGCGCCGCTTTACGGGTAACACATCGTGGGGCAGGTCACATCGGCAAGAACAAGAAACCACTCAGACAGCCCGTCCCTGTGGACACGGAGTTCGTCTTCACCCGAGCAGCGCTCTCCCATCCGACTTCTGTACAAGCGCTGCTACAGAATGTGTTCGACTGCATCGTCCCCGTGAGGGATGCCAGCCCGGAAACTCTCGACGATTATATGTCTGGTTTATCCGCCTCAGACCTTATGTCTGGGGCTTTTGATTTTGCTCCGGATTTGACGGTACTCCCGCTTAGGGAGGACACCACCCCGTAAACACTCATCACGTGCTGTCCCCTTCAAGATTGAACGCAACTGCATGATTGACTGAGGGAAGGCGGCACGCAGAAAAACAGCGCAGAAAGGAAGATGACAATGTCCGTCCAAGTACTCAGAGCACATCCCCGCACAGTCACTCCCTCTGATGGAGAAACCACAGAAGTCCCAAAGCTACGCGCCTGTGCCTACGCCAGAATAAGTACTGACTCCGACCAGCAGGAGTCCAGCTACGAAGCGCAGTGTACGCACTACACCAACATGATCAATGAGGACCCCACCCTGTCCTACGCGGGTCTGTACTCGGACGAGGGAATATCGGGTACCAGCCTGAAAAACCGCGAAGGCTTCAAGCGGATGATCGCAGACTGCGAAGCTGGAAAAATTGATGTGGTGTACACAAAGAGCATTTCCCGTTTTGCCCGTAATACCGTTGACTGCCTGAACGCCATCCGAAAGCTGAAGGCGCTGGGCATAGCCGTCATTTTTGAGAAAGAGTCGATTAACACACTGGACTCCAAAGGAGAAGTTTTGATCACAATTATGGCGTCTCTTAGCCAAGCAGAAAGCAGTTCACTTTCGCAGAATGTCGCTATAGGTGTCCGGTACCGCATGGCAGAGGGCCACGGCACGCTCAACTACAATCGATTTCTCGGGTATACCAAATCACAGGATGGGAAGCTCGTGGTCGTCCCGGAGGAAGCCGAGGTGGTGCGGCGCATCTTCCGAGAATATCTTGAGGGTTTCAGTACGAAAGCCATCGTCCGCCATCTTAACGAGGATCACATCCGCACTCCCACGGGCAAAGATGCGTGGCACCCATCCACCATCACCAGTATGCTGGAGAACGAGAAGTTCTGTGGAGATTTACTGCTCCAGAAGTACTACACCGAGGACTTCCTCACGCATAAGACTGTAAAGAATGATGGAAAGTTCCCTCAATACTACGTGGAAGATGATCATCCTCCCGTCGTGCCGAAGGCCATCTTTTTCCAGGTGCAGGGGGAAGTTATGAGGCGTTCCTCCCTAAAGGATACGCCCGACCGGGCAAGGTTTGGCTCCCCGGTGGCACTCGTCGGACGGTTAGTGTGTGGGAGGTGTGGGAGAACGTTGAAGCATTACATCCGGCCCGATCCCACGCTCAACGACTGGCGGTGCCGGGAGCGGGCCCAGGTGCTGTCCTCCAACACGGGGAGCCGGGGAGGGGCTTGTGGTTGTCGAATTGCCCTTGAGGGGGAGGTTAAGCAGAGCATCGTTGACGCCTTTAATCAACTCCCCAGCATGCGCGGGGACATCATGGTGGAACTGACACGCCTGCGGGAGGGCGAACTGAGACGGATTGACGCACTGATAACCGCCTCTCAGGAGAGCGAAGCTCGTATGGAAGAACAGCTCACAGCCATCGAAGAGGCGGGAGGGGACACCACGCTACTGGAAAGGCAACTCAGGGAAGAACACGCTCGTCGGGACGGGCTGATCCTTGAACGTGCTGGACACGCTGACAGGGAACTGCACCTTCGGTTATTGATGGAGCTGATTGAGATTATGGAGGAATCTGTCGAGCCTGACACCCCAGCCCCTTTCATTTCTACCATCGATTCTGTGCAGCGCGGGGGCAGCCAGAATGTGAATGAGGGAAATGTGGGCCGCATTGTCGTAAAGCGGGTTGATAAGGAACCGGGTGCTTGCTACGATGTGGAGGATTTCTTTAGGCTGACGAGGCCTCGGTACCCCGACACCGTTGTTTCTGAGGGACGGGTTGTAGGGTACGATAACGAAATGGCCATCCGTTATCTGGACAGGGTGGCGGTGAATGATGACAGATACGAAGTCCGTCTCAAGGGCGGCATTTCCATCACAGTCTGATGGGGGATTCTGGGGGTGCGCGACTTGCCGGGGAGAGCTGTTCTCCTCGGCTTTTTTGTGTGCCGGGCATGACACAATTCTTGCGGGTGGAAGTCCCGCCACGGGTATTTACCGCCAAGTGTAGCGAACCGCAAGCTGCTGTCAGCAATGACAGGAGGGGAGGAAGCGGTGTAGCGAAGCCAGCGAGCCTACGAACAGAAACCGGATATAAGGCTAAACGGAGGGTAAGGTTGCAATCGAAACCGAAGCCCAAAGGGTAAACGTAAAACCGAAGCAGTAAATCCGGAGGTTGTGCGGCGAAAGAATTGTGACTTACCCCGGGAGGCCCGGTCAGCGAGGCGGAAGCCGAGTGCGATAAAAAGCGAGTGACCGGGAGTCAGCTGAGGCCATAGTACTGAGAGCACCGAACCGGGAAGGGCCTAATGTCGTAACAATGCAGATCGCTGTAAGCAAGGCAGGGACATTCCGAAACCGAGGATAGACCCAGCAAGCGGGAACGTATGCCCGCGGAGGTCGAAGGGTGGTGGGAAGATTTCGTGCAGCTTTACAAGCAGAAGGAGATGCAGCAAGTGGAACTGATTGACAGGATACTAAGTGACGAGAACATGCTGGCCATCAAGGGGCAGATTGATGCATGGCGGGAGAAGAAGGAGAGCGAGGAAGCGCAGGCCGCCTATAACGCGAGGCTATTTGCGCGGCGGGGGAATATGATCGATGATGAGGAATTGTGATGGAACTTTTCTTCCTCTGCTTCGTCTATATAAGCGTGACCAAAACAACCCGGCCACCAGAAAGGAAGTATCTACCATGAAAAACCTCTTTTCCCTGATTCTCGTTGCTATGATTATGTTTACCGCTGTCGGCTTCGCCGAGCCTTTGGCTGGCAGCTGGATGCCTTCCGAATCTCCCGAAATCACCGAGGAATTGCAAGCCCTGTTTGATAAGGGCCTGGACGACCTCGTCGGCGTGGGTTATATGCCCGTTGCCTATCTCGGTTCCCAAGTTGTCGCAGGGACAAATCATTGCTTCCTGGCTCAGGCAACGTTGGTGTATCCTGGTGCCGAACCAACTTACGTTTTGATTTATCTTTATGAGAACCTCCAGGGAGAGGTGGAGATCATGAACATCGCTGATTTTGACTTTGGCGCTTTTTGCACTTATGGCGCGTAAAAACCGGATGCCCTGTGGCTATTCTTCTGACATGCTGGCCTTGATAGGCTGTTTTGTTAGTAGAAAAGCCACAGGGCTTTTTCTCATGAACTCTATCTGCCGAAAAAAGCATGACACTGGTTTGGTACGACAAAGAGATGGCGATCCAGTATTTGGATACGGTGATCGTGCATGAAGATACCCGCGAAATACACTTTTTGGGTGGGGTGCGTGTGACTGTTCAGTACATTTTACAGTAAGTCCTTCGCGACTGGAAGACAAAAAAGGCTCTTCACATTGTCAGCATCTATTGATTGCCCCAGAGCCCACATCAGTTTCGTTACGATGGCTTCAATGGTCATGGTGTGGGCTTCGATCATCTGCATCTCATTTTTCACCTGTATCCCAACACGATAAACACTCAGATCGCTGCCCTCATGGGGTACCTGTGTGGTCATCACCAGGATATGGCCGCTCTCCGTAAAGCGTTTCAGCGCGGCCAGCAGTTCCCCGTTCTCATAAAAGGGAATGCCGCCCATGCCGAAGCCTTCTACCACCAACGCGTCGTAGTACTGCGCAAGGTAATCGAAAATATCTGGTTCCTGGCCCGGAATCAGCCGCAGCACGAACACCCGGGGGTTCAGAGATGAATAAAAAATCGGGGAATCCGGTTTTGCCGTTTCAATATAGGGAATGATCTGTCCTTCCCGAATAACCGCCAGTTCAGGATAGTCAATGCTGGAAAAGGCATTGAAGCTTCGTGTGCGCAGTTTTCTGGCCCGTGTTCCGATGATGACCTTGCCGTCAAAAACCACCGTGACGCCGTGGGCTTTTTCATACGAAGCATACCGCAGCGCGTCCAGCAGGTTCCTGCGGGCGTCTGAATCCTGGGCATAGATGGATTTCTGCGATCCGGTGATAGTGATCGGTTTGGGGCTGTTTTGAATCAGATAGGAAAGCGCCGCGGCTGTATAGGCCATTGTGTCGGTGCCATGGGTAATCACAAAGCCGTCATATTGCGCGTAGCAACGATGAATAAATCCTGCGATCTCCAGCCAGTGCTTTGGCTGGAGATTTGTGCTGTCCAAATTGAAAATCTGATGCGCTGTGATCCGGCATATTTCAGCCGCTTCCGGCACGCATGCCAGTAATTCTTCCGACGTAATTCCCGGCGTCAGCCCGTCTCCGGAGGACTTGGACGCGATCGTGCCGCCCGTGGCGATCAGCAGGAGATGTTTCATCTTTCCTCTCCCCTTTGGAAAAGACTTTTCCGGCGCACGGAAGGCTTCAGCGGTCCTTCAGGCGGCAGATTAATCTCATCTTATCATACGGCACAGCGGAAGTAAAGCAGGAATGTTCTTTTGGTTTGTGAGAATCTTCCATTTATTTTGACGAATTTTCTCACAGTTTGCCAGACGACTTTTTTTCACGGATGTATTGACATAATATAAATTATACTATATTATAATGTTATAAGATGTCATATATGAAATGGCATCAATTAAACCGTAAAGGTGAAGGAGGAGTGCCCTATGAATCAAAATCAGGTGCGTGAACTGAACGCTGCGATCGAGGCGGTCAAAGGTTATCCCGTGGAGAATGTCTACTTCGTCGCGTGCGGCGGTTCCAAGGCAATTTTTGATCCTGCTCAGTACATCTTCGACCGTGAGACAACGATTCCCTCCTTTGTTTACACTGCTAATGAATTCGTCCATCGCTGCCCCAAGGCTCTGGGTGAAAAGAGTCTGGTCATCACCTGTTCTCATTCCGGCAATACCCCTGAAACCGTTCGCGCTACGGCGCTTGCCGGGGAAAAAGGCGCGCTGACCATCAGCTTCGCTTTCAAGACGGAATCTCCCCTGTGGGAAGCCACCAAGCACGGTGTTTCCTATGAATGGGGTCCTGATACTGACGCGGGCAACCACAACAACGGCATGCTCTTCCGGGTGGTGTTCGGCGTGCTGAACGCGCTGCAGCCCTGCGAAAAGTATGAACGGGCCATCAAAGCCTGCGACAGCCTGCATGAAGTGTTCAAAGTGAACAAGGAAAAATTCGCCGCCCGCGCGAACGCTTTCGGCTCTACTTATAAGAGAGCGCCTCTCATCTACACCATGTCTTCCGGCCCCTGCTATGGCGTGGCCTATTCGTTCGCCATCTGCCTGCTCCAGGAAATGCAATGGGTTCACTCCGCCGCCATCCATTCCGGCGAATATTTCCACGGCCCCTTTGAAGTGACGGACTATGACGTGCCCTTCATGGTGCTCAAAAACGTGGGACCCACCCGTCCGCTGGACGACCGCGCCGAAGCGTTCGTCACCAAGTATTCCAAAGAGGTGACCCTGATCGACTGCGCGGAATTCGATATGCATCTGATTCCTGAAGACCTGCACGAATACTTCGCTGTGCTGGTGCTTGGCGCGGTGATTCGCACCTACGCCGACGCTCTGGCTGACCACCGCGGACATCCCCTCAGCGTCCGCCGCTATATGTGGAGAATGGAGTATTGAGAACTTCAACGCCGGATGATGGCGTGATGATAAAAAAAGGAGGTTTCCCCATGAAAAAAATCGCTCTGGTTCTGGCTGTCATGATGCTCCTGTCCGTGTGCGCTTCCGCGTTCGCCGACCAGGTCACTGTGCGTTTCTTCCACCGCTGGCCCAACGAACCCAAGCTCAGCTATCTGAACGGTCTGATCGCGGAATTTGAGGCGGAAAACCCTGACATCAAGATCGAAACCGACCAGGTGCTCAATGACGCCTACAAAGAAAAGATTCGCGTGCTGGTATCCACCGACGATATTCCCGACGTGTTCATGTCCTGGTCCGGCAGCTTCGCCACCAACCTGGTCAAGTCCGGCCGCGTGCAGGAATGGGACGCTTTGCTGGAAGCAGATCCTGAATTCAAGAACAGCCTTGTGGAAAGCCAGCTGCCTCCCTTCAACATTAACGGCAAGCAGTACGGCATTCCGTGGTCCATGGATGGCAAAGCTTTCTTCTACAACAAGGACGTGTTCGACGAACTGGGCCTGACCATTCCCACCACCCTCACCGAACTCTATGAACTGTGCGAAGCCCTGAAAGCCGCCGGTTATGAAGAACCCATTTCCGCCGGTTTCTCCGCTCCCTGGGCCGTGTCCCACTACCTGGGCACCATCTGCCAGCGCGTGGTGGATCCTGAGACACTGGTCAAGGACTATGCGGGTGAAGGCGACTTCACCGATCCCGGATACATCGAAGCCCTGAACATCTTCAAGAAGCTGGGTGAATACATGACCAAGGATCCCAACTCCGTGGATCACGAGTTTGCCCGCAACGCTTTCATCTTCGGGGAATCCCCCATGGTGTACCTGCAGCTGGGCGAATGCAAGTACCTGCGTGACGACATTGACTTTGAATATTCCTTCTTCAACTTCCCCGCTGTCGAAGGCGGCAAGGGCGACCCCGGCCAGCTCACCGGTGCGCCGGAAGGCATGATGATTTCCAACGTGGCTTCTCCTGAAGTGCAGGCTGCTGCTGTGAAGTTCGTCAAGTTCGTCATCAGCCAGCATGGCGGATATGAGATGACCAAGCAGACCGGCGAACTGTCTTGTGTGAAGGGCGCTCTGGACGAAACCAACCTGGACGCAAAGCAGCTGGAAGCGGTTGAGTTGATTCTGAACTCCACCCAGCCTGCCCTGTGGCAGGACAACGTGACCGACGCCGTGATCGCCGACGCTTTCATGGCTGGCGGACAGTTGATTCTGACTGGTGATAAGACGGCCGAAGACGTGATGAAGGACGTTCAGACCGCCGCTGCCTCCATCAAATAACCACATAACGAAGGAACCGGCTTCCGACCGACGCATTCTGGCCGGGAGCTGGTTCTTTCCTGTATAACAGGCTGCCAGGCAAACGGCAGTGCGAAGAATCATTTTGGGGGTGAATTCATGCAATCACGAAGAGCTGGTATGAACAAAATGACGCCCTATATTTACGTATTGCCGTGCATTCTGCTGCTTGGCATATTTGTCTACATCCCTCTCGTCGCAAATTTCTACTATTCTGCTTTCAGCTTCAGCGCTCTTTCTCCGACCAAAAAATTCGTGGGACTGCAGAATTACCAGACCCTGTTCAGCGACCCGGTCATCGGAACAGCGCTTACAAACAACATCTGGTACTGCCTGATTTCCGTG
Source organism: Clostridia bacterium (assembly GCA_017509065.1). The sequence continues at coordinate 9,624 of JAFWQM010000002.1, read as the reverse complement.
GCGATCCAGGTGCTGCTGGCGCTGGTGATCGCGGCCCTGCTGGAAGACAAGCTGCTGTCCAAAGTCAGCACCGTCCTTCGCACCACCTACTTTCTCCCCGTGCTGATTTCCATGACGGTGGTGGCCCTGCTGTTCAGCTTCGTTTACCAGCCCAAAATCGGCCTGATCAACGCTGCGTTGAAATTCTTCGGCATCAAAAACCCGCCGGCGTGGACAGGAGATCCCAAAACCGCCATCTTCTCCGCGATCATCATGTCCCAATGGCACTCAACGGGATATACAACGATGCTGTTTATCGTGGCAATTCAGGGTATTTCCACTGATTTATATGAAGCAGCGGAAATTGACGGGGCCGGACGGCTCCAGCGCTTTCTTCATATCACTGTTCCCCAGGTGCGGGAAATGATGTTCGTTACCATGGTGACCACCGTTACCGGCGCGTTCCTGGTGTTTAACGACGTATACATCCTGACTCAGGGCGGCCCCGGAAATGCTTCCACCACCCTGGCCGTGTATATGTACCGCAATGCCTTTAACCTGGATAAAATGGGATACGCTTCCACCATCGCGGTGATGATGCTGATCATCTGCCTCGTGCTGGCGCTGATTCAGAACGGAGCGTTCCGTTCCGGAAAGGGGGATTGACGATGTCGCAAGCAGCTGCCGAAAAGACGCAGGAAAATAACAGAGCCCACAACACCCTGCCGGAAAACCGGCTGACGCCCGGCATGGCGATTGCCTGCTTTTTTCTGCTGATTTATTTCATTCTCATTGCCTATCCCATGTTCTGGCTGATTATGAACTCACTCAAGACCTATAAAGAAATCTATAAGAATATCTGGGCAATGCCGCAAGCTCCCCAATGGATGAACTATGTGAACGCCTGGAACAGGGGTATTTCCCGCTATTTCCTGAACTCTGTGCTGGTTACCGGCGCCACCATCGGCCTGACCATTTTCGCGGCCGCCTTGGGCAGCTATGCTTTGGCGCGTTTCCGGTTCAGGGGCAATCAGCTTGTATTCACCCTCTGCATGGGCGGTATGATGCTGTCCCCTCAGGTCACGCTGATTCCCCTGTACCAGATCATCCGGGCGCTGCATATCCACAACACCTATTTCGCCATGATCATCCCCTATACAGCCTACCGTATCCCCATGATGGTGATGCTGATTCGCTCTTTCTTCCTGACAATCCCCAAGGAAATGGAAGAAAGCGCCTGCCTGGACGGGTGCACGGATTTCCAGATCTTCGTCCATATTTTCCTGCCCATGGCGAAACCGATCCTGCTCACTTGCTGCATTCTGATTGCGTATTATGCCTGGAATGAATTCCTGTTCGCCATGATTTTTGTGAACAGCGAAGCCCTGAAAACCATACCAACGGGCCTGATGAACCTGCGCGACGCATTGCAGACGGACTGGGGCACGCTGCTGGCAGGCATGACCATTTCCGCCCTTCCACTGATTATCCTCTTCTTCTGTATGCAGAAGCACTTTATCCGCGGCATGACTGCAGGAGCGGTGAAAGGTTAATCGGAAAAAGGCAGAATTTTGGTTTGCGTCTGCGTTCCAAGTTCTAAAACTCTTCATATAAAATGGATCGAACACGCTGATTCCGATATCGTTCGGATGTGTCCAGCTTAGAACTTGGAACATTGAACTGTTCTGACGCTTTTCCGCATTTGAACACAAGAAAGGATGATTGACCATGCCCTCCAGAATGATCGCAGTGGGTGACAACGTGGTTGACACGTATCTTGACGATATGGTATACTACCCTGGAGGCAATTCCGTGAATGTTGCCGTTAACTGCAAACGAAACGGCATCGAAGAAGTGGCCTATATGGGCGTTTTTGGCAGCGACCGGAAGGCGGAGCATATCAAATGGGCGCTGGCGCGGGAAGGTGTTTCCTATGAGCGAAGCCGTACCGTGCTGGCGGGCAGCGGTTCCCCTGGCGTTCGGCTGATCGACGGGGACCGTAAATTCGTCGGAGGCCCCAGGGATACAGCCCAGCACATCGTGCGTATCCGTCTGACAGATGACGATCTGTCCTATATCGCTTCCTACGGGCTTTGCCATACCAGCTGTTTTTCCAGCATCGAATTTGAACTGCCGAAAATGCGGGAAGCCTGCCAGGTTTCCTTTGACTTTTCGGAGCGTCGGGACGAAGAGTATCTGAAGCGCGTGTGCCCGTACCTTTCCTATGCCTTCTTTTCCGGTTCCGATTTATCAGATGAGGAGATTTCTTCGCTCATAGATTATTGCCATGACCTGGGCACGCCTATCGTGGGCGTCACGCTGGGTTCCAGGGGCGCGGTCTTTTCTCAGGAAGGAAAGCGGTATAACCAGGGCGTGAAGAAAGTCGACGCTGTCGATACCATGGGCGCGGGAGACAGCTTCATCGCGGGTTTTCTAACCTGCCGTATCCTGGGCGAGGATATGGTACCCGCGCTGGACTACGCTGCCACTGTGGCGGCAAAAACCTGTTTGATTCATGGAAGCTTTGGATACCCGCATCCTTTGGAGGAATGACGCAATCCATCGAGGGGGATTATGGATGACGCTGAACGCTAATAACGCCGTACCACTGTATGAGCAGGTAAAAATCAATCTTCAGTCCCAGATGGCATCCCGGGCTTTTTTGCCGGGACAGCGGCTGCCGTCAGAAACGGAACTGTGCCAGAATTTCGGCGTAAGCCGTATTACAGTCCGCCGAGCGCTGGATGATCTTGTGAATGAAGGCATTCTGGAGCGGAAGCAGGGTAAGGGTACGTTCGTCGCGGAGCGGAAGTCCAAGATTCAGATCAAGCCGCTGAACAATCTGGGAGGCGGATTCACTGATTCCAAAGTTCCCGGTATTCAGCAAAACACCCGGTTGATTTCCAAAAAAGTATGCACCTGCAGCAAAATGGAGATGGAAATACTGGGTTTGAACCCGGAGGACATGGTCCTTGTGTTTGACAGGTTAATGCTCACAGATGGAACGCCCATGATGCTTGATCATTCTGTGTATCCTGCTCAGCGTTTTCATGGCATGTTTGATCAGATACAGGACGACGTATCAACTTATAAAATCCTTCGGGAACAGTATGGAATCCTATCCTTCCGGACGCAAAAAGAAATCAGCATTGCTTATGCCGAAGAAGAACAGGCTTCTCTGCTAAATTGTTCGGTTGGCGCTCCTCTATTTCGTGTATTCAAACAGGTTCATAGTGAGGAAAACGAGCCGATTCATTTTTCCATTTTGCTTTTCGCTGCTGACCGCACTGTTTTTACTTATGAATAATCGGTAGGTGTTATTTCATACTTCTCTCGTGAAATCGGTTTAAGCCGTTGAGCTATCTTCCACGTCGCGTTGTAAGGCGTTTTCATTCAGGAAAACGGGGAACAGGCCAACGGGGGAAAAAGAAAACTCGACACGTCGCGCCGTACAGAAAGCCCGCCTTGTGACTTTCATCCTACCCCGCTCCAGGGAGGGATGATGCTCACAGGGCGGGCTTTTTTGTTATGCCGACACAGCGAAATTGATCCTGAGAAACGGGTGGAAACCAGAGCGATAAGACCCTCCGGCCCCTCCCGCTCATCGTCCGTGCTTGTAGGATAAAATCTTGCAAACTCCCATCAACAATACGTTACAGTCACAGATGTGCAATTTTCAAGGAACCAAAATGTATTTGTCCATTAGACCCAACCAGGGCTACAAGACCTATCCCCATGTCCCTGGTTTTGCTCCTTTTTGGTATGAACAGGATGAAATTAAACCATATCAAACAGATTTCGTGCTTTTCTGGCCTCAGAAATGTTCATATTGGCTTGTGAAATTCTACCGATAGGACGATTTCTGCCGTCAAACTTTGTCTAAACCCACCATATCAATATATGGACATTTTGAAGGATATAACCACTATATATAGTATGCTTGGAAATACCTGGCCTCCATCCTACGGGTGGGGACAGAAAACGTCAGCTCTCATCGCCCAAACATGTAGGTTAGTTTGTCTACTATGCCCGAAAAAGGTGAAACGTAAAGTAGCGCCGTGCTTTAAGAATTTTGGTGCAATTTGGAAGAAATGCAAGTGGTCGATGAGAGCAGACTCTCGTTGCCCTGGTTATGGCGCTGATGCTCATGGTGTCTGTGGCGAGTGCCGCAACAATCGAAGTGAAAAGCGTCATTGATGGTGAAACCTACACTGCTTACAAGATTCTGAACTACACTGATAACGGCAAGACCGGCGATGACCGTGCTGTTTCTTATTACCTGTTGGCTGATGAGTACACGTCCATCGGTTCTGTTCTTGTAGCTGCTGGATTCGCTTTCACCGCTTCATCCGATGGGACCCAGTATTTTGTGAACAATGCTGAAACCTTTGATGCCGCTACAGTTGCTGCATACTTGGGTGAGCATGTTACTGATCTGGGTGATGCCTTGGGTAAGGCGACTGCTACGGGCGCAAACGGCGAGGCAAACTTTACTAGCCTTGATACTGGCTATTATTTCGTGACTTCTTCTGTCGGTTCACTGTGCGCTCTGCATGAAGATGGCGAAATCGCAAAAGTTGTTGAAAAGAATACCATTCCTACCGTTGACAAGACTCAGAGCGAAAACGAAGGTAGCTATGCTGACACCACACTTCATGAGAATGTTGGCGATATAGTTTACTACCAGCTCGAGGTTACCGACGGCACCGGTACAGACGCAGCCATCACTCTGACTGACGTTATGACCGCAGGCTTGACCTACAATGCTGGCACGATCAAGATCAATGGTTCTGCTGTCGCCGACGATGCCAATACTGACGACTGGTAAGTTACTGTTTCCGGCCAGACCATCACCATCGTTTTCAAGGCTGCTTATGTCGCTACCGTTGGAACTAGCGAAAAAATCACCGTAACCTTCAACGCCACCATCAATGAAAATGCTGTTGTTGACAACGCGACTGCCAACAAGAACGAAGTTACTCTGACCTATTCCAACCAGTCCCAGACTGATCAGGTCTATGTTGAGACCTACGATGTGACCCTTTATAAAACCGACGGATCTTCTGCTCTGTCTGGTGCTAAGTTCAATCTGTTCACCTCTGAAACTGGCGGAACCGCTTTGACCTTTGAGTCAGATTCAACTGGATACTATCTGAGCACAGCCGCTGGTGCTGATGCTGAAATCGACGCTGGCGCAGGTACTGGTGTGAATATCCGTGGTTTGGAACCTGGTGATTACTGGTTTGAAGAAACAGATGCTCCTGATGGCTACAACAAGCTGGCTGGAAGGACAAAGGTTACTGTGACCTCTGGTCAGACTGCTGCTGCGGAAGTCACCGTTGTGAACAATGCTGGCTCTGAACTCCCCTCCACCGGCGGCATTGGTACCACGATCTTCTACATCGCCGGCGCTGTGCTCGTCCTGGGCGCTGTTGCGATCATCATCGCCCGCCGCAAGGCTGAACAGCACTAATACAACCAACCATGGCTGAGTAAGCCATAACCCATCCCCGTGTCGGCTCCCGCTGGCACGGGGATTTTATCATATCTTGCATATTGCGGCACAGTATGGTATGATACGATTGTAAGCAAAGAAAAGGAGGATAAAAAGAAAATGTCTACGGAAAGAATAGATATTGAGGGTAAAGAGCTTGAAAATGTAGTGGGTGGTTTTTTCCAATTTAATACCAATACAAATATAATGACGTATACCCACAAAGACGGTTCTGTCACTGAGCACAAAATTCTTGACGCAAAAAAGGCGTGGGAAACCAGCAATCTCATGCATGCAAAATTGATCCCTGAGGATGAAATCCTTGCCGCGCTGATCTCTGACGGTTACCTTGGCAGTTGACTTGAAGCATGAAGAACTATTCAGCAATTAGCCTGAATGGTTCTTTTTCTTCTACTTGAAGAAACCTATACTGTTGAAAGGAAGCATATGCAAACAATTTATACTTGCTGTATTGCTGGCTGGCATCCACACGGCGGTGAATTGCTATGTATTCTTTTTATGTTATAATGAATCGTATGAACAGATAATCTCCTGGTTCCCGTTCCCGACGATGATGAGGGGCGGGAAACAGATGAAAAACGCTCCAAGGATCAGGAAAGAGGGACGCACGGAGGAGTCAATATGAATCATCATACCGCATCCAGCCGGAATCAGCACAGAAGGAAGCAGCCTTTTTTTCTCATTCTGTGCATAGCCGGTCTGCTCGTCAACTATCTGCTGGCGCATCTGGCGACCAGCCTGAAACTACCTCTGTATCTGGACAACATTGGAAGCGCGCTGGCCGCGGCCCTTGGGGGGTACATTCCCGGCATCATCGTCGGTTTTTTCACCAATCTGATAAATGGGATCGGCGACTATACCACCGCTTATTACGGATCCCTGACGGCGCTGATTGCTATCGCCTCTGCCTGGTTTGCCAGCAAGGATTTTTACAGTTTCAAAAAACCGTGGCGGTTGCTGGCGGTTATTGCTGTGTTCGCATTGATCGGTGGCGGCCTAGGTTCCGTGCTGACCTGGGTGCTGTATGGATTTGAGTTTGGCTCCGGCCTTTCCACACCGCTTGCCCTGCGCATTCATAACGCCGGAGTGACCAGCGAGTTTTTTTCCCAGCTGACAGCGGATCTGCTGATTGATCTGGTGGACAAAACGATCACGGTGCTTTCCGTCGCGCTGGTGCTTCATATTCTGCCCGCGTCCATCCGGGAGCGCCTTTTCTTTGCCGGATGGCAGCAGACGCCGCTTTCAAAGGCAAAACGTTTCGCTTCGGATCATAAGCGGGCTCGTTTCATGTCCCTGCGGTCAAAAATCATTCTTTTGGTCACGGCGGGGATGGTCGTCATCGCCGCCATCGTGACCATCATCAGTTTTGTCCATTTCCGCACGTCCGCCGTGGAAGAACAGCAGGAGCTGGCCTGGGGCGTGGCAAACGTGGCGTCGGACGCCATCGACAGCGACCGCGTGGAGGAATACATCCGGCTGGGTGAAGCCGCCGAAGGCTATGCGCGGATCGATAAGCGATTCAACGACTTGGCGAGGAGCACGGGCAGCATTCAATATGTATACGCGTACAGGATTCTACCGGATGGCTGCCAGGTGGTTTTTGACGCGGACACGCCGGATACGCCCGGCGGGGAACCGGGGGATATGGTGGAATTCGACGATGATTTCAAGAGCCAGCTTCCCGATCTGCTGGCGGGGAAGGAAGTGGTGCCAGTCATCAGCAACGGGCAGTTTGGCTGGCTGCTGACAGTGTACAAGCCGGTATATGACAGCCAGGGCGTCTGCCAGTGCTACGTGGGCGTGGACGTGAGCATGAATCATATCATTCAGAACGGATACGAGTTTTTGGCCCGGGTGGTGTCGCTGTTTTTCGGATTCTTCCTGCTGCTGCTGACTGTGGCTATCTGGTTTGCGGAATACAACATCATCCTGCCAATCAACGCGCTGGACATTGCCACGGAGAACTCCGTCTATACCAACGAAAAAACCAGAAGCGAAACCGTTTCCCGCATCCACGAGCTGGATATACACACCGGCGACGAGATTGAAAACCTCTACCATTCCGTGACCAGAACCACAGAGGACATGGTGAATACTATTGAAAACGTGGAACGGCAGGGCGAAATCATCAGCAAGCTGCAGAACGGGCTGATCCTCGTGCTGGCTGATATGGTAGAAAGCCGCGACAAATGTACCGGCGACCATGTGCGCAAAACGGCGGCATATACCGACATCATCATGCGTGAGCTGGTAAAAGAGGGTGTCTATACCGATCAGGTAACGGAAGAATTTATGAACGACGTCGTCAACTCAGCGCCGCTGCATGATATCGGTAAAATTCAGGTATCCGATACGATTTTGAACAAACCCGGAAAGCTGACGGATGAGGAATTCATGATGATGAAGACCCACACGACCGCGGGTGCCCAGGTCATCCAGCACGCGATGAATACCGTTTCCAAGGACGATTCCGGTTATCTGAAAGAAGCGATGAACCTGGCGCAGTTCCACCACGAAAAATGGAACGGAACTGGCTATCCCTGCGGCCTGAAAGGGGAGGAAATTCCGCTTTCCGCCAGGATCATGGCGGTGGCCGATGTATTCGACGCTCTGGTTTCCCGCCGAAGCTACAAGGAAGGCTTCCCGTTTGAAAAAGCCATGGCGATTATTCAAGAAGGGTCCGGCATGCACTTTGACCCCCGGATTGTTACCGCGTTTATGCAGGCGTCCGACGAGGTGCGCCAGGTGATGAACACCGGCTTGGGCCTGGATTGATTCAGACAAACGCAGTTTCATTTTTTTCTCTATGGCGCGAAACACGGTGAACTATCAGTGAGGAGGAGATACGGGCCCGAGAAGCGGCATTTCGCGCGTACTGGACGCCGTGGACCGCCGTGAACTGCAAGCCGGAGAACGTCGTCGCTCTGACCAAAAAAGTCCGTGAAGTTTGCGGCTGTTCGCTGCTCAAAGCCAAGGAAAAGGTGACAGACCCCGACGCCCTCCCCTTCGTCCTGTGGAAGAGGTACGATATACACCCCTCGGAAGGAAGGGTGGAGAGCGGGCAGAGCTTGAAGCCCTCGGCGCGGTGATTGAAGAGGATTTCAATTACGGGTATTTCGATTGAGACTATCTTTTGTTTCCGGGACCGAGTAAATGGAGCCCCACCAGGAACGCCGCCACCGCGCCGACGCCTGCCAATACGACCAGCGGACCATGAAACGGATACGGCACGTCATAAGTGGCGATAGAACCGATGCCGTGCCCTGTCAGCGTGATATGCGCTGATACTTCCCTCGCAAAAAAGACAATCAGCGCGATGCTGACCGCGATCAGGAGGATACCAATCCATTTCCTTCTTGCCATAACGTTTCCCTCCGCCTTGCTTTCATTCTTCTCATCCTCTAAAGTTGAACTTTAATCATATACATGGGATTTAACATATATCATCATCGTATTGTATCTCCAAACATGTGCTGTTATTGCTCCCATAGCCTGTCACAAAATTGCTCTGTCGGGCTGACCCGCACGCTGTCAGGCCAGGCTCCTTAACGGTCAGTGAGTGGATCTACCAGCGTGAAATCTGCCTTGGAATTTCATGAGGTCATTGCGGCCAAAACACACAGCTCGCAATGACCTTTCCTTTCGTCCTTTTTTGTCATTATAGCGAGCAATTCCGTGTCAGTCAAGCAGAGCAGTTTTCGGACGGCTTAAGCGGGCAGAAACAGTTTTCAATGGTGAATTTAAAAGCCAGCAAGGAGGAAACGCTGTGTGTTTCACCCCAGCGGTATTACTGTTGCACACTACAGAATCTAAGAATTTTGTGCTAATTTCAGGGTTCCTTGGGCGACGTGATGCTCTCGGGCAGTACAATCCGCTTGACCTTGCCCTCCCAATTGTAAAAGCAATGGTCCTCCAGATAAAGGATGCCCTCTTCCACCACGATTTCTTCATGAAAATACTGATAGTAGGAATTGGCCTGGCCGGTGGACCTGTACAGGGAAACGGTGGAAACAGGCAGTCCGCACCAGGTCGCCGGCACGACGAAAGTGCCCCGATCATTGCCCCAGCGCCAGTCTGTCAGCCGCAGTGTACCGTCCGGCAGCAGATCACAGGCGAAAAACCGGTCTTCC
>JAFWQM010000216.1 GCA_017509065.1 Clostridia bacterium | reverse complement strand
GCCGCCCGGCCTCCGCTAAAAACAATCCACCGGATTGTTTTTCGAGCGCTTCGGCCCCAGTATTCCTGCGGTTTCGTTCCTTGTCTGGAACGATTTCTCATCCCGCATCTGAATTCACGATTCAATTGGGCGAGCAATAAACCCAACAACATTCGCAAGTCGATTCGGGGTTTCGGAAGTTAGTGGCTTCTGGCCGCCGGGCCAGAAGCATGATGTCGAAAGTCTGATATTTACTTTTAAGCAACAGCGGGAATAAATAATGCTTTACAAATGAAGCAACTTCCGCTAATGCGGGTCCAGGGGCCTCAGGCCCCTGGTTCGCGGCTGGGGCGAACAGCCCCAGCGTTCCCCTTGCTGAGTAGCCTCCCGCTCGATGCTTGTCATTTCAGCCGCAAAACTGTATCTTTCAGGCAAAGTCTCTTGCGCTGTCGGGCGGATGCTGGTATGATATGCACAAATCCGGGAAATGGGAGGTTTATCCATCATGATTGATTTGCGGAATATCACCAAGACCTATGCCAAGAACGGCAAGAAGGCGGTGGACGACCTGACGCTGCACGTGAACGGCGGCGAGCTGTTCGGCTTTATCGGCCCCAACGGCGCGGGCAAAACCACCACCATCAAAATGATGACCGGTATTTTGAAGCCCGACGCGGGCGAAATCACCATGGCAGGGCACAACCTGGCCACCGAGCGCCTGGAAGCCCAGCGGCTGATCGGCTTCGTGCCGGACGGAAACGACCTGTATGACCGCCTGAGCGGCATGGAATACCTGAACTTCATGGCAGACGTGTACCAGGTCGGCGCGGCCCAGCGCAAGGCGCACATTGAAAAGTACCTGGACATCTTCTCCCTGGAGGACGCCATCAACAACCAGGTGCGCTCCTATTCCAAGGGCATGAAGCAGAAGTTAGTGGTCATCGGCGCGCTGATCCACAATCCCCCGGTGTGGATCCTGGACGAGCCTCTGGGCGGCCTTGACCCCCGCGCGGCACACCTGCTCAAGGAAGAAATGATCCGCCACTGCGAAGCGGGCAACACCGTGTTCTTCTCCACCCATGTGCTGGAAGTGGCTGAAAAGCTGTGCACCCGCATCGGCGTGATCTCCCATGGCAATCTGGTGGCCCAGGGCACGCTGGAAGAGCTGCGCTCCGGTGAAGTAGGCGCGAGCCTGGAAGAACTGTTCCTCGAACTGACCGACGATGGAGGCGAAGACGCATGACCGGCTTTTTCCCGCTGCTGCGGCTGCAATTGCTGTCCCGCTACGCCGATTTAAAGCCTCGGAACCTGAAAGCCGAGTTCAAAAACAACCGGGGCCGTTCCGTGGGAAAGCTCATCGGCGTGATCGTGCTGGTGATCTATCTGGGCGTGTTCCTGTACTTCATGGAAAAGACCATGCTGGACGTGCTGACGCAGATGGGCATGCCCGATATGCTGCTCTCTATGGCGGTCACCCTGTCCATGATGGGCACGCTGATCATGAGCTTTTTCTTTATCATGAGCTCCCTGTACTTTGGCCGCGACGCGGCGTTTATCGCCGCGCTGCCGGTGCGCTCCCGCACAGTGCTGGCCGCGAAGCTGTGCCAGGTGTGGATCAGCGAGGTGGGTATCAGCCTGATCATCATCATGCCCGCCGCTATTCTGTACGGCATCCGGGTGGGGGCGGAACCGCTGCTCTATCTGCGGGCGCTGTTGGTTGCCCTTTGCGCGCCGGTGCTGCCCGTCGTGATCGTGGCGTTCGTGTCCACGCTGCTCATCCGCCTGTCCGGGCTCTGGAAACACCGGGACACCATCGCTACGGTGAGCGGCATCGTGTTCCTGATGGCGTACATGTACGCCGCCTTCAACATGGGCGCTATTTCCGGCGGCGAGAGCCAGGAAGCCACCGACATGGTGATGAAATTCATGCAGAGCAACTATGCCCGCGTGGACGCCATGACCCGCGTGTTCCCGCCTGCCGGGTGGGGCGCGAAGGGCATCCTGGGCGACTGGGGAATGCTGGCGCTGTTCCTTGTGGTGAGCGCCGCGGCCATGGCGCTGGCGGTTTGGGCGATTGGGTTCTTGTATCGGAACCTGTCCATGCTGCAAAGCGAAACGCCCACCACCACCCGCAAAAAGGGCGGCGTGAGGAAAGCCTCCTTCACGGGCGGCTCGGCCTTTAAGGCGCTGTGCATGCGGGAGCTGAAGCAGCTTGTTCGCGTGCCTTCCTACGCCACCAACTGCTTCCCCACGGCCTTCATGCCCGCGTTCATGGTGGTGATGATGTATCTGGTGTTCTCCCGCTCCCTGACCGGTGAAGGCGGGAGCATGGCCGAACTGCTGGAAAATGTCAACACGGACTGGATCCTGCCCATCCTGACCGCCGTGATGGCGTACATGGCGGGCCTGAATCCCGCGCTGTCCACCGCTGTATCGCGCGAAGGCAAGGGCCATGACTTCATGAATGCCCTGCCTGTGAGCGCGAAAACCATCATCCTGTCCAAGATCGCGGTGTGCTACGCGCTGAGCCTGGCGGGCGTGCTGGCGGCGGCTGTCGCCATCGCCGCGCTGGTTCCCGCCGTGGCCGTTCAGGCTGCGCTGGCCTTCGTTCTCTGCGCCCTGTACACCTACGTTACCGCCTGCCTGTGCCTTGCGCGGGACGTGAAGCATCCCAGGCTGGACTGGGTCACCGAACAGGAAGCCGTCAAGCAGAATTTCGGCGCGGCCATCGGCATGTTCGTGGGCTGGGCCATCCTGATCGCCCTGGGCGGGCTGACCTACCTGCTGGTGTTCCGCTGGGGAATCAGCATGATTCCTTACTTCCTCATCATGGTGGCGCTGCTTTTGGCCTGCGTCGCGGGAACCCATATCTATCTGATGAAAATGACTGAAAAGTATTATTGCCAGGGCTGACAAAATCAGTAAACCATCCGGCCGCTGCGGGTCTTCCCGCGGCGGCCGGTTTTTTTGTCCCGCTGCTGTAACCATTCACATATCTGGGGGAAACCATTCTTTGGCGGCAAAGAATGGTTTTCCCCAGACCCCCTTCCAAGAAAGCCATAAAGGAAAACAAACACAGTTGGTTGGTTCCCCCAGTAATATCGAATCGTAACCCGCAGCTATTATTTTACACGATCCATCAAATATTTCTTGTTGCCAAATACTGTCATGTTCTGGTATAATAAAAGCGCTCAGAACGACGGGCAAAAAGAAAGCAAATCAAGGAGCCCGCCCATGGACAGGAAATCGTTTATTCTTGGTATGATCACAGCCTTCTGCGAATGCGTGGCGGGCGGATGCAAACATCTGGCCTTATCGCCGCCTTTAAAGCGCAAAGATTTTGAATCCATTTTTTTCCAAGCGTATGAAATCATTGAAAAGCACGGACTGCTCCACTATCATGAAACGAACCAGGACATGCCGCAGGATAAGCGGTTTGATTGGATTCTGATTGCGGGCAGGCAGGAAACCATCGACCAATACCTTGCGCTGCGAGAACAGGGCCTGAGCCCTGCCGTGTCGCTTGCGCCTTTTTCAGAACTTCTCAGCTATAACCCCGCTGAAAGCGTTCATACCGGATACGACGCTTACAGGGACTTTTTTCCCGGCTGATGAATCGGAAAGAAAAGCAAATGAAAGGAGGGAGCCGCCATGAAGCAGCGAAACCGGCGCATGAAAACCATCTGCCTGCTGCTGGTTCTTATCCTGACGTCCCTCTCCCTTTCCGCATGCTCTTCCAGCCGGGAAGAAACCGCGCCGCCCGAAGCGGCGGCGTCCGCCGGGCCGGATACCTCGCGTTACCTGGTTGCCATCGAGGAGGAACCGGACACGGTGGATTTCCAGTGTACGTCCATTTATTATACCATCGCGCAGAACGTGTTTAACCGCCTGGTGGAAATGGAAAAGGACGACAGCGGGAATGTGGCGATCCTGCCTTCGCTGGCCGAATCCTGGGACATTTCCGCCGATCACCGCAGCTATACCTTCCACCTGCGCAAAGGCGTGACGTTCAGCAACGGTTCCCCCTGACCTCCTCTGACGTTCTGTATACCGTGACTCAGTTAATAACAATTACAGGCATATGACGGTGAAGGAATGACGGAATATTTTTTTCCGTCATCCTTTGCGTTTTGACGGAGGCATTATTACTCAGATAAACTGATTGCTCAGGCGTCCTTTAGACTTGGTTGATCGGAGGAATGGGGATGCGTTCAATCCGTGTCAAAATAACGGCCATCACCATTTTAGCGATCCTCACGGCGGTCGTGTCTGTTTTTGCGGCGTGCTACAGATTTCTTTCACTCTAATCCCTAATCCCTCATACACACTGAGCGAATGCGGAAAATTGTAAATTCAGACCGGCTTGGTTTGCAAACTGTGCGAAGATATGGTATGATACTGCTGTGGGTTGTTTGCCAAAGGAGGATCGCGTATGCGCAAAACCTTGCTTTTTGTTTTATTATCGCTTTTATTGCTTCCTGTTTCCCTCGCGCGGGCGGAGGAGGTTATCACGCCTGCCTGCCGCAGCGAGTACCATCCGAATCACGAAGCCTGCTACTGGTGCACGCCCATGGACATCCATGACGAAGAAGCGGTGTGGGCCATGCTGACCGCGCCGATCACCATTGTGGACGCGGGGCAGAAGGACCAGGTGATCCTGTACGCCGAGCCGGACAAGAACAGCGAGCAGCTGGGCGTCGTCACCGGGGCCAGCCAGGCCGTGCATGTGCTGGAAAAAATGGACAACGGCTGGACGAAGGTGGAAACCTATTCCAGCTCCTTCCATGACAGCAAGGTAAAAAACTGGAACGCTTTTGTGACCGGCTATATACAGTCCAATAAACTGAAAACAAAAAAAGTGAATCAGGAATACGGCATCGTGATCGACAAGCTGACCCAGACGCTTTACATTTTCCACGACGGCCATCTGTTTTCCACGCTTGCGGTGTCCACCGGCCTTTACAACGACAAGCAGCCCTATAACGAAACCCGATCCGGCGAGTTCATCATCGTGTCCCGCGTGGGCGATTTCCGAAGCGACAACCTGATCTGCGCCATGGGCCTGCGCTTCAACAGCGGCGATCTGCTGCATGAGGTGCCGCACACCAAAAACCGCGACGGCTCCAAGAATTACAAGAATACGGAACCCAAGCTCGGTACCCGTTCCAGCCATGGATGCATCCGCGTGCAGCGGCTCAAAAACCCCGAGGGCGTCAATATGAAGTGGATCTGGGACAACATCAAAAACGGCACCAAGGTGGTGATCTGGGAGGACTACGAAGGACGGCAGATTGAAATCCCCGCGGATCACGCCGTGCTGTACTATAACCCCAACGGCGGCACTTATTACCACAGCGCCCACGATTGCAAGGGCGTGAAAGAAAAATACTGGCCGCAGATGACGGCGGTCAATTACTGCCAGCTGGACGAAGCCGAGTTTGCTTCCCTCACTCCCTGCCCCTATTGCCAGCCTCCGCGCCGCAGGGCCGAGCTGGAGGAAATCAACCGGATACACCGGGAGTCCTCGCCCGGGGAAGTCATGTCGTATTGGAAGAAATGAACCAATAAAATTATGTATTTCTTTGCAAATTCAGATAATCTCGCAAAGACGGCACGTGCGTGCCGTCAAGCTTTTTATCCGGCCCGGCGTTCAGCATGGACTGCAGGATGGCTTCCTCCGCACATTCGCCCACGGCTCGAAAGGGTATATTCATCAGGTCTTCCCGCAGGATGGTCTGGGTCTGGAAGCTGTCACCGCAGGGCGTTGGCCTGGCGGTGGTAAAGCCCACGGCGATTTCGCCGCTGCCGTGGCCGATATAGGAACCCAGCCGCGCCATGCCAACCGACGTTCTTTTCAGCACACGTTTTAATTGGCGGCTGGACAGCGGCAGGTCGGTGGCCACGGCGAGAATGATGCTGCCTTTGTCGCATTCCGCCAGATCATCCGGCAGGCAGGCCGCGCGGAAATCGCCAGACGCGCCGTAATTAGTCTGCGCCAATACGCCTATCGTATAAATCTTTCCGTCGATTTCCATCAGCCGCGAGGATGAACCGATGCCGCCTTTCATGCCGTAGCAGACGGTTCCGCGTCCCGCGCCGACAGCGCCCTGGGCGAAGTCCGCGGACGCCGATGCAATGGCTGCAAACACTTCCTTCTCGCCCACGGGCCGCCGGGCAATATCACTGATCCCGCTGTCGTTGCATTCGCAGACCACCGGGTTCACGGAGGTCAGCTTCACGCCGTCGCGGCGGCAGACCTCGATCATATAACTCACCAGCGCGTCGTGGACTTTGCCGACGTTTAACGTATTTGTCAGGGCAATGGGCGTTTCCAGCGTGCCAAGCTCCTCCACCTGCACCAGGCCCAGGGTCTTCCCGAAGCCGTTGAATACGCAGCAGGCCGCAGTCAGCTTGTCCAAAAAGGGATTCTCAGGCGGCGGAAGCACCACCGTGACCCCGGTATGGCAGTTTCCTTCGTCTACGGTAACATGGCCCACACGCACGCCCGGAACGTCTGTAATCAGGTTTCTTTCCCCGTGCGGCAGTCTGCCGATGGACAGGTTCATTTTCCGTACCCCCTGTTTTTTTCTCATTCTATCACAGAATCCGGCAAATTTCCACAACAGCGAAAGGAACAGCCCGACATGAAGTATCAGCATTTCTTCTGGGATTTTGACGGCACGCTGTACGATACCTATGGCCGCATCACCCGCGCCGCGGCAAACGCGCTGCGAGAGATCGGCGTATCGCTGACTGCGGAGGAGGTTTACCCTGTCGCCAAGCGCAGCCTGTTCGTCGTCTGCGCCAAATGGGCTGAGCCGCTCGGCTGTTCCTACGATCAATTCCTGGATATTTATCACCGGTTCAGCGAACAGGAAGGCGCGGAATCTGTCCGGCCCTTCCCCGGCGCGCTGGAAGTGCTGCGGGCGGTTGTCAGCCGCGGCGGCAAGAACTATCTGTATACCCATCGCAGCGGCAGCGTATTCCGCTGGCTGGCATACGACGGCATCACCGATCTGTTTACCGAAACGATCACCACGCTGGACGGCTTTCCCTCCAAGCCCGCCCCGGACGCGCTGAACTATCTGGTCAGCAAGCATAGCCTGAACCTTCAGGAATGCGTGATGGTCGGCGACCGGGATATCGACCTGGACGCCGCGAAGAACGCGCATATGCCCTGCGCGCTCTTTGACCCCGAAGATTTCTATCCGGATTACGATACGCCCTGGCGCTTCCACATCATGGAAGAACTGAAAAAGGCCCTGATCGAACAGGATTGAATCACCGTGTTTTTCCGCTGAATTTTTTGCGCGTTTTTCGGTGATTTTGCTTGATTCGCGGCACAGTAAGTGCTATAATGCAGACAAGCAAAAACCCATATGAAAGGGAGGAAATACACATGATCAAGAAGCTGCTGAAAGAATTCAAAGAGTTTGCTCTTCGGGGCAACGTGATCGACATGGCCGTCGGTGTCATCATCGGCGCCGCGTTCGGCAAGGTCGTTACCGCCGTGATCGACATCTTCCTCAATCCCATCATCGAAAACATTACCGCCGCCGCCGCGATCAACGGCAATCAGCCCGGCTTTGCCGGCAGCATCATGAGCTTCCTGGGCGTGGTGATCGAATTCGTTCTCACCGCGCTGGTGCTGTTCGTTATTATCAAAGCCATGAATGCCGCCAAGAATCTGACCAAGAAGCCCGAACCGCCCAAGGAAGAGCCCCGCAAGTGCCCCTTCTGCTGCTCCGAAATTGCCAAGGAAGCCACCCGCTGCCCCCATTGCACCAGCGAGCTGCCCAAGTATAAGGCCGCCTGACGGACTGTTTTCCATAGCTTAGCGTAAGCGACGGATGAGATATTCCGCCGCTTTTTTCTTTTTCTTCCGCTTCATGGCTTAACCGGTAAAAATCCAAAGATATTCATCTATGAATAATTCCATTATATAAGAAGAAACTCTTTCTTTTTTTGCGGTTTTGTGGTATAATAAGAAGGTGGTATAAGAATGACTGAAGACCCAACCAAAAGGCATTTGGGAGGAAACTATGGCTCAGGATATGGAAAACAATCTGAACGAAAACGGCGCGGAGCTGCAGAGTTCGGCTCATTATGACGAAACGCAGATTCAGGTGCTGGAGGGGCTGGAGGCCGTGCGCCGCCGCCCCGGCATGTATATCGGCTCCACCGACGCGCGGGGATTGCACCACTGCGTATACGAAATCGTGGACAACGCCATCGACGAAGCGCTGGCGGGCTTCTGCACGGAAATCCATGTGACCATCGAGAAGGACAGCTCCGTTTCGGTGAAGGACAATGGGCGCGGCTTCCCCGTGGGCATCCATCCCAAGATGGGACGGCCCGCCGTGGAAGTGTGCCTCACTATCCTGCACGCGGGCGGAAAGTTCGGGGGCGAAGGGTATAAGGTCTCCGGCGGCCTGCACGGGGTAGGCGCGAGCGTGGTGAACGCCCTGAGTCGCCACATGCGCGTGGAAGTGCGGCAGGACGGCAAAATCTATGAACAGGAATACAACATCGGCAAGATCGAATATGATCTGCGCGTGATAGGCGAGACCACCGAGACCGGCACCACCGTGCGCTTCTGGCCCGACATCCGTTCCGACGAGAATCCCGGCGGCGTATTTGACCCCGGCATCGACTTTTCCTTTGACGTGCTGAAAGCCCGCATCCGGGAAATGGCATTCCTCAACAAGGGCATCAAGATCGTCCTCCGCGACGAGCGGCCCGAGGAACCCATCGAGCGCACCTTCCATTACGAGGGCGGCATCCGGGAGTTCGTCAAGTACCTGAATAAAAATAAAGAAGTGCTCTTCCCCGAACCCATTTACGTGGAGGGCGTGAAAAACGGCGTGTCGGTGGAAGTAGCCATGCAATACAACGACAGCTACAACGAGAACATCTACACCTTCGCCAACAACATCCACACCCCCGAGGGCGGCACCCATCTGATGGGCTTCCAGACTGCCCTGACCCGGGCCATCAACGACTACGGGCGGCGGTATAAAATCTTAAAGGAAGCCGACGCCAACCTGAAAGGCGAGGACACCCGGGAATCCCTGGCGGCGGTCATTTCCGTGAAGATGCACGAGCCGCAGTTTGAGGGCCAGACCAAGAGCAAGCTGGGCAACAGTGAAGTCAGGCCCATCGTGGACAGCCTTGTTTCCGAAGGGCTGAACACTTTCCTGGAAGAACATCCCACGGAAGCCAAGATCATCCTGGAACGGTGTCTTGGCGCGGCCCGCGCCCGGGAAGCGGCGAGGAAGGCCCGGGATCTGACCCGGAGAAAGACCGTGCTGGAAAGCGCATCCCTCCCCGGCAAGCTGGCGGACTGCACCGAGCGCGACCCCGCCAAGTGCGAAATCTTCATCGTGGAGGGCGACAGCGCCGGCGGCAGCGCCAAGACGGGCCGCGACAGGCATTACCAGGCCATCCTGCCCCTGCGCGGCAAAATTTTGAACGTGGAAAAGGCGCGGCTGGACAAGATTCTGGTGAACGCTGAAATCAAGAACATGATCACCGCCTTCGGCTGCGGCGTGGGCAACGAATTCAACATGGATAAGCTGCGCTATCACCGCATCGTCTGCATGACCGATGCCGACGTGGACGGCGCGCACATCCGCATCCTGATGCTCACCTTCTTCTACCGCTACATGCGGCCCCTCATCGAAAACGGCTTTGTGTACATCGCCATGCCGCCGCTGTATAAAGTGACCAAGGGCAAGCAGGAGCATTACGTCTACGACGACAAGGAGCTGCAGCAGCTGCTGGATAAGCTGGGCCGCGACACCAAGGCGGAGATTCAGCGCTACAAAGGCCTGGGCGAAATGAGCTCAGAGCAGCTCTGGATCACCACCATGAACCCCGAAACCCGCACCATGATGCGCGTCACCATGGAGGACGCCATGGCCGCCGACGAGATCATCTCCCTGCTCATGGGCGATAAGGTGGAGCCGAGGCGGGAGTTCATCGAGCAGAACAGCGAACTGGCTGTATTGGATTTCTGATTCATCTTGGATAGTCAACCAAAAGCCTTCCCCTTGAGGGGAAGGTGGGCCGCGAAGCGGCTCGGATGAGGTGATTAAGCGAATCACTACACAAGTTATTTGTGGATCAGTCCAACAAATCACCTCATCAGTCAGGCGCGAATTGGCTTGATAGCACTCTCAAACTTGCTTCCGCGCCTGACAGCTTCCCCTCAAGGGGAAGCCTTTTGGATGGTTCCATTTTTATAAACAGTTGGAGGTTCTTCGTGAAAAAACTGATTTCTGTTGTTCTCTGTTTATTTCTGATTATTCCCTGCGCTTTAGCGGAAAACAAGCAGGACCGCAACGCCTGGTTATGGGATAAGACGCTGAAAACCGGCGAATTACTGAAAAACCTCATTGCCTCAGACAACGCTTTGGGATTTGCTTACGAAGTCAGTCCCCGTATTCGGGAACTGGAAAGCGAAATACGCACAATCGATTTTTCAAAACAGCCTGATCAGTTATCCCGGTTGGTCATTGTCCGGCTTCCTGAAGATATTTTCGCCCTTTCTTCCTCCTCCGAAGCAGCGGATGTGCTGGATGAAATGGCATCTCACGGACTGTCGCAATGGATCATTCATAATATATACAGCAGTTATTTCAACACGTATTTTTACTCCGGCATTGACAGCGCCGATGATCGCATGATTCTTAAGAACATGACCTGCCAAACCGCTTATTTTCAGCCTTACAGTTTAGAAGAAGATACGATTACATGGCTCGATTTTGGGGACTACGGTTTAGCCGTGGTATTTACCATTCATGAAGGGGCTGTAATCGCCACCGGTTATGTGACGCAGAAAATGGATTGGACAGCAACGAACGATTCCTTTTTCAATTCTCTGTTGCGCATTGAAACCGCTTCTCGCTGGAACCCCTGACACCATGAACAAGATTTTCTCCTGAAAGGAAGTACCTTCCATGAGCGATATTAAAGACCGTTTGATTCCAACGGATCTGGAACACGAAATGCGCCAGTCCTTCATCAGCTACGCCATGTCCGTCATCGTGGACCGCGCGCTGCCCGACGTGCGGGACGGCTTAAAGCCCGTGCACCGGCGCATCCTGTACGACATGAACGAGCTGGGCATGACCCCGGACAAGCCCTACCGCAAGTCCGCCCGTCTGGTGGGCGACGTGCTGGGCAAGTTCCATCCCCACGGGGACAGCAGCGTGTACGACGCCATGGTGCGCCTGGCCCAGGACTTCAACATGCGCTACATGCTGGTGGACGGCCAGGGCAACTTCGGCTCCATCGACGGCGACGGCGCCGCCGCCATGCGTTACACGGAAGCCCGCATGAGCAAAATCTGCACCGCCATGCTCCAGGACATCGACAAGGACACGGTGGACTTCTATCCCAACTTCGACGAGACCCTCATGCAGCCCGCCGTGCTGCCCTCCCGGTTTCCCAACCTGCTGGTGAACGGCACCAGCGGCATTGCCGTGGGCATGGCCACCAACATCCCGCCCCATAACCTGGGCGAGGTGATCGACGGCTGCGTGTGCCTGATCGACAACCCGGAAGCCACCCTGGATGATCTCATGGAGCACATCAAGGGGCCGGACTTCCCCACCGGCGGCATCATCCTGGGCCGCAGCGGCATCCGGGAAGCCTACCACACGGGCCGTGGCCGCATTATCACCAGGGCTAAGACCGAAATCGAATCCATGTCCAACGGCCGCGACAGGATCATCGTGACCGAAATCCCTTACGCCGTGAATAAGGCCCGGCTGGTGGAAAAGATCGCCGAACTGGTGCACGAAAAGCGGCTGGACGGCATCAGCGATATCCGCGACGAATCGGACCGCAACGGTATGCGCATCGTGATCGAGCTCAAGCGCGACGTGCAGGCCCAGGTGGTGCTGAATTACCTGTATAAGCATACCCAGTTGCAGGACACCTTCGGCGTCATCATGCTGGCGCTGGTGAACGGGGAGCCCAAGGTGCTGTCCCTGCGCGACGCGCTGTATTACTACATCCTCCACCAGGAGGACGTGGTGACCCGCCGCACCAAGTACGACCTGGACAAGAGCCTGGCCCGCGCCCATATTTTGGAGGGCTTGCTCAAAGCCCTGGACAACATCGACGAGATCGTTCACATCATCCGCAGCAGCCCCGACACCCCCACCGCCAAGCAGACCTTGATGGAGCGGTTCGACTTTTCCGACAAGCAGGCCCAGGCCATCCTGGACATGCGCCTGGCCCGCCTGACCGGCCTGGAACGGGAAAAGCTGCTGGAGGAATACCAGGAGCTGGAAAAGACCATCGCCTACCTGCAATCCCTGCTGGCGGACAAGCAGAAGCTGCTGGGCGTCATCAAGGACGAGCTGCTGGAGATCAAGAACAAGTACGCCGACCCCCGCCGCACGGAAATCTCCGCCATCGAAGGGGAAATCGACATTGCCGACCTGATTGCCGTGGATGATATGGTGGTGACGCTGACCCACTTTGGCTACGTGAAGCGCCTTTCCAAGTCCACCTACCGCGCCCAGGGCCGGGGCGGCAAGGGCGTTTCCGCCATGACTACGCGGGAGGACGACTACGCCGAGAACATCCGCATCGTCAACTCCCACGAACCGATCCTGTTCTTTACCAATAAAGGCCGGGTCTATACCCTGACCTGCTACCAGATTCCCGAAGCCAGCCGCACGGCCCGGGGCACCGCTATCGTGAACCTGCTGCAATTGAGCGGCGGGGAAAAGGTGACGAACATGATCCCCATGCCCGAAATGGCGGAAGGGCGGTATCTCATCATGGCGACGCGGGAAGGCCTGATCAAAAAGACCGCGCTTTCTGAATTCCAGAACCTGCGCAAGGCGGGCCTCATCTCCATCGTGCTCAACGAGGGCGACGAACTGATCGGGGTTGAAATGTGCCGCGACGGGGAAGAATTGCTGTTGGGCACCCGCAAGGGCAAGGCCATCCGCTTCGCCGAGCGCCATGTGCGCTGCATGGGCCGCGTGAGCCACGGCGTCAAGAGCATGAACCTGGAAGCCGGCGACGAAGTGACCGACCTGTGCGTGATCGAAGAGGACTGCCATGTGCTGGCCATCACCGAGAACGGCTACGGCAAGCGCACCGATCCCGACGCATACCGCGAAACCAACCGCGGCGGCAAGGGCATTATCGCCATGAACCTGACGGAAAAGACCGGCTGGCTGGTGGCGCAGCTTATGGTGCACCCGGATGAAGACATCCTGCTCATCACCGACGACGGCACCGTGATCCGCACGCCGGTTGCGGACATCCGCCTCTGCGGCCGCGCCACCCAGGGCGTGCGCCTCATGCGCGTCAACGAGGGCAGCCGCATCGTGGCCGTGGCCCGCGCGGAAAAAGAGGAAGAGCCGGAGGAAACGGCTTTGACCGACGAAGGTGAAACCGTCGAAGCGGATGCGGAAAACACCGAAACGCCGCCTGCCGACAAAGACGATATCTGATGATAAGGAACGCGAAAGCTGCTGAATAAGCAGACTTGCGCGAAAGGAAGAAAGCGATGAACTTTAAAATCCTTGCGCTGGCAATACTGTTCGTGGTTTACCTGTGGAATCTGTTTCTGTACCTACTGAAAAGGCGCAGCGCGAACAATCCCATTCCCGAAAACGTCGCGGACGTGTACGACACGGAAACCTACAAAAAATGGCAGGCGTACAACGGGGAAAAGACGAGGCTGAGCATCTTTCAGGGCACGGCGTCCTTTCTCGTAAGCGCGCTGCTGATGGCGTTCGACGCTTACGCCTTGTTCGCCCGGCTGTTTGCGGAAAACGCGTATGCCCAAATGTTCGGCGTGCTGCTCCTCTCCGCCCTGTCCGACGTGCTGCTTTTGCCTTTTCATTATTATGACATCATGAAAATCGAAGGAAAATACGGGTTCAACCGCACCACGAAAAAAACCTTCTGGCTGGACCAATTGAAGGAGTTCGTGATCAGCCTGGGTCTCATTTCCTTTGTCGGATGGCTGCTCATCACGGTGCATCAGGCGCTGGGCGACTGGCTGATTCTGGCGTTCGCCGGGGGCATGACGGCGATCATGCTGCTCTTTTCCTTCCTCTATCCCTTTTTCAGCAAGATCTTTAACAAGTTTACCCCGCTGGAGGATGGCGAACTGAAAGAGCGCATCACCGCCCTGCTGGAAAAGAACGGCTACAGGGTGCGGGCAATTCAGGTGATGGACGCTTCCCGCCGTTCCACCAAGTCCAACGCTTACTTCACCGGCTTTGGCAAGATGAAAACCATCGTGCTCTACGATACGCTGGTGCAGGCCATGACGACGGATGAAATCTGCGCCGTGTTCGCCCATGAAATGGGCCACGGCCTGCATAAGGACACGCTGAAAAACCAGATTTTAACGTTCGTGCAGATGCTGATTATCGGCGTGCTGGCCTGGCTGACCCTGCGTTCTCCGGAGCTCTTCCGCTCCTTCGGCTTTGACAAAGTGAACTACGGCTTTGCCATCCTCCTGATCATGAGCGTGGAGTTCGCCCTCATCGCGCCGCTGTTCGGCCTGCTGGTAAACTGGCATTCTCGCCGGGCGGAATACCGTGCCGATAAACAGGCGGTCAAGGAGGGCTGCGGCGATGCCCTCATCAGCGCGCTCAAAAAGCTGGCGTGGGAAAACTTCGCCGATCTCTCACCCCATCCCCTGCTGGTGAAGCTGGAATATTCCCATCCGACGCTGAGCCAGCGGATTGAAGCCATACAGAAACAAGCTTAACGATTCTATAGCTTTCTCGGAAAGGGGTGTGGGGGAAACCGCTCTTTGGAAAACCTCATCCGGCGCTGCGCGCCACCTTCCCCTGACAGGGGAAGGCTGAGAGCGGTTTCCCTCACAAAAAAAGTATGACCCAAAAACAAAAAACCCTGGTGGGTGGCGTGTCCATTTTGGGTGTGGCCGGGATCATCTGCAAGGTGGTGGGGGTGCTGTACCGCATCCCGCTGGCGCACCTGATCGGGCCGGAGGGCATGGGCGTGTACCACAAGGTGTACCCCGCCTATAACCTGCTGCTCACCATTTCCTCCGCCGGTCTGCCGGTGGCGATTTCCCGCATGGTGGCGCATTACGTCACGCGGGAAGACCCCCGCAACGCCCGGCGCATTTTTGCCATGGCCATGCGGATGCTGCTGGTGCTGGGCCTGCTGACCACGCTGCTGATGCTGCTGTTCTCCGGACGGCTGGCGGCGCTGCAGGGCACTCAGGACACGAAGGCGGGCTACATGGCGATTGCGCCCAGCCTGTTTTTCGTGTGCGTGATGAGCGCATTCCGGGGCTTTTTGCAGGGGCAGCGGAATATGGTGCCCACGGCGGTGAGCCAATTGATCGAGCAGATCGGGCGCGTTTTCATCGCCCTGCCGCTGGCGTACCTTGGCATGCAGCGCGGCGGCGTGGCCCTGGGCGCGGCGGGCGCGCTGGCGGGTAGCACCACGGCGGAGGGCGCGGCGCTGGTCTACATGATGTTCAAGCACCGCAAGGCCGACCAGGCGCTGGACTTTATTCCCCAGCGGGACGGCGAATCCGCCATCGCCAACAGCATCATTGCCCAGCGGCTGATCCGCATTTCCATCCCCATCACCCTCGGCGCGTGTATCGTGCCGCTGGCGGGGTTCATTGACAGCATCATGCTCACTCAGCTCATGGAAGACGCTGGCATGGCGGCGGAGGACGCGCTGGTGCGCTACGGCTCCTACGCCGGGCCGGTGCTGACGCTGATCAACGTGCCCACCGCCCTGGCCATGGCCATGAGCACTAACCTGGTGCCGGATATCGCTTCCGGTCTGGCGCGGGGTGAAAAGGAATATGTGGCGAAGGAGGCGGGCGTGGGCCTGCGGATGGCGTCGGTGATCGGCTTTCCCTGTTCCGTCGGCATGAGCCTGCTGGCCCAGCCCATCCTGTACCTGTGCTACCGGGGCAGCTATACCGCTGCGCAACTGGATGTTGCCGCTGAATTGCTCCGCATATCCAGCCTGACCATCGTGCTCTTTACCATGGTGCAGGCCACCAGCGGTATATTGCAGGGCGCGGGCAAGCAACGCATCCCCATGTACACGCTGGTCATCGGCGTGGCGCTGAAAATTGCGCTGAACTACACCCTCGTCCGTATCCCCGGCGTGGACATCCATGGCGCGCCGTGGGCCTCGCTTTTGTGCTACACGGCCAGCATGCTCCCCAACCTGTACTTTGTTTCCAGGTATACCGGCTACCGTTTCAACATCATGGACGTGGTGGTGAAGCCCCTCGGCTGCGCGGCGGTGATGGGCGGCTGCGTGTACGCCGTCTGGACGCTGGGCTTTGGCTATCCGGGCCATCTGAACGGCTTTAAGCTGACCGCCGGGATTCTTCTCTGCTTGCTCATCGGCGTGGCGGTGTACGGCTTCCTGGCGCTCAAAACGAAAGCTGTTGACAAGGATGACCTGCCCGCCAAAATCAGGAGGTTCATCAAATGACGAAACACATAGATTCCATCACCGTTGTTTCGCTTGGGCCCGGGCCCCGGGAATACCTGACGCTGGGGGCCATTGAAGCCTTGAAAAAAGCGGAAACAGTCATTTTACGGACTTCTCTCCGCTGCGGCGCGGCAGATTACCTCCGGGAAATCGGGGTAAAGTTTGATACGCTGGACTTCCTCCACGAGGAATGCGAGGACTTTGACGAGCTGATTGAAAGAGCAGTTGAAGTCTTGCTTGAAAAGGCTTCGGAAGGCCCGGTCTGCTACGCGGTGTTCGACGCTTCTGCTGACGAAACTGTCGCCGCTCTGCGGGAAAAAGCGCCAAAAACCGTCGCGCTGGCGGGCGTGCCGCTGTCCGCGCCGCTCCTGGCCGCGGCCCCGGCGCAGGAAAAAATTGAGATTCAGACGGCCAGCAGCCTGAACGTCACCGGCATTCAAAATCTCCTGCTCATCCTGGAATGCGATTCCCGGATGCTCATGGGGGAATGCAAGCTGCAATTGCTCTCCTGGTACGACGCCGACCAGCCCGCGCTTTTCTTCCCGCCGAGCGACAGCGCGGCCAGGACGTACATCGAAATGCCGCTCTCCGATATTGACCGCCAGCCGAAGTACGACCACACCTGCGCCGTGCTGCTGCCGCCGGTGAAGCTTACGGACAGGAAACGCTTTGATTTTTTTGACCTGGTGCGGGTGATGGACATTCTGCGCGGTGAGGACGGCTGCCCCTGGGACAAGGAGCAGACCCACGAAACGCTGAAAAAATATCTGGTGGAGGAAGCCTACGAAACCGCCGCCGCCATCTCGGAAGAGGACTGGGATCACGTGGCGGACGAGCTGGGCGACGTGCTGCTCCAGGTGGTGTTTCAGGCGAACATCGGCAGGCAGTACGGCACGTTTGAATTATCGGACATCACCTCCCACATCTGCCGCAAGATGATCGACCGGCACAGCCACATTTTCGGCTCCGACCACTGCGACACTGCCGAAGACGTGCTGGTGAACTGGGAGAAGATCAAAAAGGAAGAGCGGGGCTACAGGACGCAGACGGACGCGCTCAGGGGCGTGCCCGTGGGTCTGCCGCCCATGATGCGCGCCGCCAAGGTGCAAAAGAAGGTCCGGGACGTGGGCTTTGACTGGGCCGATCCCCGCGACGCGCTGAAAAAAGTGCGGGAAGAGACGGAAGAAGTTCAGGCGGAATTGGATGGAAAAGGCCAGAATCTGGAGAATGAGCTGGGTGATTTGTTCTTCGCCTGCGTGAATCTGGCCCGTCTTGCGGGGATAGACGCGGAAAGCGCGCTCCAAAAAGCGACCGAAAAGTTCATTTCCCGGTTTTCTTCTATGGAAAATGAGATTTTACGCGAAGGAAAACGCTTTCAGGACTTGACATTATCAGAAATGGTTGTATACTGGGAGGGTAGTAAAAACACCCGCAATCCGAAGATTGATAAGGGTGTTCAGCACATTTTATGTTGAGTGGAGGTTTTACTCATGAACAAATCTGAATTGGTCGCCGCTCTGGCTCAGAAGGCTGAACTGTCCAAGAAGGACGCTGAAAAAGCCCTGTCCGCTTTTGTGGACGTGGTCACCGAAACCCTCAAGGCTGGTGACAAGGTGCAGCTGGTTGGCTTTGGCACCTTTGAAGCCAAGGAACGTCCCGCCCGCAGCGCCCGCAATCCCCGCACCGGTGAAGCGATCGAAATCGCGGCCAGCAAGACCGCTGCTTTCAAGGTCGGCAAAGCCCTGAAGGACAGCCTCAACTAATTCGGTTTTCCATTCAGCCGTGCCTTCGGGCACGGCTTTCGTTGCTTATAAAGGAGTTATAATCGAACATGCGCTTAGACAAATATCTGAAAGTATCCCGCATTATCAAGCGCCGCACCGTGGCTAAGGAAGCCTGCGACGGCGGGCGCGTGACCATCAACGGCAAGGTAAGCAAGGCCGGGGCGGAGGTCAAAGAAGGGGACATTATGGAAATCCGCTTCGGAAACCGCGTGGGCCGTTATGAAATCACGGATGTGCGCGAAGTCGTGCGTAAGGAAAACGCCGCGGAAATGTACCGCGTGCTGGAGGAAAGCCCCGAAATCGCCGCGGAGAGGGGATGAAGAGGGAATAGGGAATAGGGATTAGAGTACAGTATCTGTTTGTTGACCAATCGTGGTCTCCCTGTTGTCGTCACTATTTCATCTGTACGCTATAAAACTAATCCCTAATCCCTAATTCCTCATCCCTTACTTCGCCTTCAAGACCTTCATCACGGGCTTCGCGATCAGCAAGGCCAGAAGGATGCAGATCAGGGTGTCAGGGATCAGATAGGTGCCGTTATAGACCAGGCTGGCCCATGGCGCGGTGTCCCAGAACATGATGCCGGCCAGCGTGGCGGACAGGGCGCGTCCAAGCGCCGCGACGATGATGGCGCAGTACAGGCCCCATTTTTCCGGCAGATGCTTCGCAAGACCGGTCAAACCCAGCGCAGCGAAGGCCAGAAGATAGTCCAGCGAGAATTGCCACACGTTGGCGAACCAGCCGCCCTGCAAATACTGCAGCACGCCGTAGGCCAGGCCGGCGAGCAGACCGGGGCCAATGCCGAAAGCGGCGGAGAACAGCATGAGGGGCAGCATGGAGCCGGGCGTCACGCTGCCGCCCTGGGGCATACGGTACAGCCGGAAGCAGGACAGCACGAAGGACAGGGCAATCGCCAGCGCCCCGAAAGCCACGGTTTTCGCCGTCCATTTTTTGGAGGTCTTACCGATCGCCAGCAGGATGATGCCCATCACCACAAGCACGCCCACGGCGATCCACACCGTACCGGGGGTTTTGCCAAACTTGGAAACCAAATCTTCCAGCCAGGTGGGATCGGCCTTCGCCGCCGCTTCCTCCGCAGCTTCCGTTACTTCCTCCGTGACTTCAGCCAGCGCAGATGCCCAAAGAGATACCATAATAATCAGCCTCCTGTCTTTTGTTGCATCCTTATTCAAATGAAAAGCCCACATGCCATATCGCATGTGGGAAACGGACGAAACGCAGGCTTTTTCGAGCCGCGCGCCGCTTCCCTACGGTAGGATGACCTACACAGGTTCAAAGGGTTCTCTCTCAGCCGCCCATCGGCGGCGCCCCCAGCGGATGCACGGGATACATTATACCACGTTCAATCCATCTGTCAAGGAGATGTGTTCATGGAACACCATTTTTTCGCGTATATCAACCGCATGAAATTTATCCAGCGCTGGGGCCTGATGCGCAACACCATGCCGGAAAACGACATGGAGCACGCCGTCCAGGCCGCCATGATCGCGCATGCCATCGCCGTGATCGGCAATATCCGTTATGACCGTGGTTATAACGCCGAATACATCATGGCGCTGGCGATGTATCACGACGCCAGCGAGGTCATCACCGGCGACCTGCCCACGCCCATCAAGCACCATAACCCCGCCATTAAAACAGAATACAATAAGCTGGAGGTCATCGCCGCCCAGAAGCTGATTTCCATGCTGCCGCCCGACCTGCGGGAATACTACACCCCGCTCATCGCCCATGACGAGAGCACCGGGGAATGGAAGATCGTCAAGGCCGCAGACCGCATCTGCGCCTATATCAAATGCCTGGAGGAGCGCAAAAGCGGCAACCAGGAGTTTGAATCCGCCCGCAAGAGCGTGAAAAAGTACCTCGACCAGATCGATCTGGACGAGGTGCAGGACTTCATCATGGAATGCGTGCCGGGCTTCGCCATGACGCTTGATGAGATTTCTGAGGAATAAACCATTGCTACCATTCAGCTTTTAATTATCCAGCAAAGGCAACGCTGGGGCCTCCGCGGCCCCAATACCGCAGCCTCAATCGGCGCAAATCCTTCGGATATTGCTTGTTTCAGCTGATCTCACCGCCGATGAGATTTCCGCCACAGGCGGTCATCGGCGGTTCGTCCCCGCGGCAAGGGATTCATCCCTTGCATCCCAATAGGCGAAAAAACTTGGTTTGGTAAAGCAGCAGCGGGAACCTGTTTCGCTTTCCAAGTCAACTATCATCCGCTATTGCGGGTCCAGGGGCCTCAGGCCCCTGGTGAAGGTCTGGAGGCAAAGCCTCCAGCGTAACCTCCTGTAACTGGCCTCAATACCTGAAAGGAAACAAACCATTTGTTTCTATTCCATATTATGGAAATGTAAATATGGACAAAAAGGGACAGATATGATATACTGTGTTTGGAATCTTTTGCAAAAACGAATTGAATAACAGGGAGGAAAGTATTATGCAGTACGTACCTTTTGGCAAGCACGGCTTTGATGTTTCCCGACTGGGCTTTGGCTGTATGCGTCTGCCTACGGTAAAGGACGGCGACAGGGACGTGATCGACCGTGAAAAGGCCATCGGCATGATCCGCCACGGCATCGACGAAGGCATCACGTATGTGGACACCGCTTATCCCTACCATGGCGGGGAGAGCGAAACCGTGGTGGGTCTGGCGCTGAAGGATGGCTACCGGGAAAAAGTGACCCTGACCACCAAGCTGCCGGTATGGGCGGTGAACGAGGAAAAGGACATGAACCGCCTGCTGGACGAGCAGCTGAAAAAACTGGATGTACCTTACCTGGACTTCTATCTGCTCCACGCTATGGGCAAGGACCGCATCGAAAAAATGCAGGCGTTCCACTACAAGGACTTCTTTAAACAGGCCGTGAAGGATGGGCGCGTGAAGCATCCCGGCTTCTCCTTCCATGATGACCACGATACCTTCCTGCGCCTCCTGAACGATTATGATGGCTGGGGCATGGCGCAGATTCAGTTCAATTATCTGGACGACGAGGAGCAGGCGGGCGAAGCGGGCCTGCGTGAAGCCGGCAAGCGCGGCGTGCCCATCGTGGTGATGGAGCCCCTGCGCGGCGGCGCGCTGGCGAACCCGCCGCAGAACGTGAAGGAGCTGATCGACCAAAATCCCCGCAAACGCAGCGCCGTGGAATGGGCCTTCGCCTACATCGCGGACTACCCCGAGGTGGCGACCATCCTGAGCGGCATGAGCACGCCGGAGCAGCTGGACGACAACCTGCGTATTTTCGATCATCTGACCGTCGGCGGCATGACAGAGGACGACCGCGCCTTCGCCAAGGAACTGAAAAAGGCGTACCTCTCCCGGATGCCCGTCAAGTGCACCGGCTGCCAGTATTGCCAGCCCTGCCCCCAGGATGTGCACATCCCCGGCATTTTCCAGGGCTACAACAGCGGCAAAATGTTCGATGACCAGGGAAGGTTCATCAACAGCTACCGCTGGCAGGTCGAACGGAACAACGACGCTTCCCGCTGCGTGCAGTGCGGCTCGTGCGAAGCGGCCTGCCCTCAGCACTTGAATATCATCGAATGGCTGCAGACCATCGACCGGGAGTACCGCGAGCTGGTGAAATAAGCAGCGCCCTTTCAGTCCGTAAATGAAAACAAAGCGCAGAGAGCGGATGATACGGTCCCCTCCTGCTGATTGCACGAAAAAAGGAACTGCCCCATGAACAGGCAGTTCCCTTTTTTTCGCTTGAATCAGTCTACCCGCGCTTCCTGCTCTTTTTGGATTTCTTCAAAGGCGGAGTACATAGGCTTTAGGTCGGGCTGGGATTTGGTGATCTTGCGGGCGGAATAGTTCTTGGTGATCTGAATGACCAGCCGGGACAGGAACAGCACGCCGATCAGGTTGGGGATAGCCATGAGGCCGTTGAAGGTGTCGGAGAGGTCGATGGCCAGGGATACGTCGATGGTGGCGCTGACCACGACCATGGCGATGAACACGATCTTATAGGCGAGCGTGCTCTTGGTACCGAACAGGTACTCCCAAGCCTTGGTGCCGTAGAAGCTCCAGCCCAGGATGGTGGTGAAGGCGAACAGGGACACGGCAACGGCGATGAAGATGCCGCCGAAGGGGCCGAAGCTCTTGGTAAACGCTTCCGCGGCCAAGCCCAGTTTGGTGGCCCCGGAGATGGAAGCGCCGGTCTGGAGGTCCACCACGCCGGAGGTCAGGATGACCAGCGCGGTGGCGGTGCACACGATGATGGTGTCCGCGAACACTTCAAAGATGCCCCACAGGCCCTGTACCACGGGCTCCTTCACGTTGGAGGCGGAGTGCACCATAACAGAAGAGCCGAGACCGGCCTCATTGGAGAACACGCCGCGCTTGAAGCCCCAGGTCATGGCCTGGGCGATGATCGCGCCGCCCACGCCGCCGGCGGCGGACTTGAAGTTGAACGCGCCCGCGAAGATCGCACCGAATGCGGCGGGCACTTTGGTGATATTCATAGCGATGATGACCAGCGAGCCGATCACGAAGAAAATGGCCATGAAGGGCACGATGCTTTCATTGGTGGTGGCGATGCGCTTGAGGCCGCCCAGGATAACCAGGGACAGCAGCACGATCACCACCAGGCCGGTGACCAGGTTCACCACTGTGGAATCGGCTGGAATGATGGCGTTGATGCTCTCGGTGATGGACGCCACCTGGCCCATATTGCCGATGCCGAAGGAAGCGATGACGGCGAAGAAGGAGAACAGCACGGCCAGCACCTTGCCCAGCATGGGGAACACGTGCACGTCGCCGAATTTGATCTTCCCCAGGCCATCCTTCAGGTAGTACATCGCGCCGCCGCTCCATTCGCCCTTCTCATTCCTGCGGCGGAAGTAGATGCCCAGCACGTTTTCTGAGTAGTTAGTCATCATGCCCACGATGGCGGCGATCCACATCCAGAACACCGCGCCGGGGCCGCCCATGGTGATGGCGTAGGCCACGCCGGCAATGTTGCCCGTGCCGATGGTGGCGGACAGGGCCGTGCACAGAGACTGGAACTGGGAAATGGAGTGGACGTCGCTGCTCTTGCGGATACCCTTTTCCTTATTGAACAGGCCGCCGATGGTCTCCTTCCACATATGGCCGAAGCGGCGGAACTGGAAGAACTTCGACAGGATGGTCATGATGATGCCGGTGCCGATCAGAAGCACCAGCGCGGGCACGCCCCACACCACGCCGTTGATCTGGTCGTTTACAGAAGCAATGGTATTCACGATGTTGTCCATGGGGTCACGTTCCTTTCGTTATTGCTTGGATAAAAAGGCAGGCTGGATTGAGTGAGGAGTTAGGAGTTTTATATAGTTTTGATGAAGAACGAAAGCCATGCTTGCGAAGCATCATCACTATAATATTCCTAACTCCTCACTCCTACCTCCTAACTGAAAAAAGAGTCCGCCGAAGCGAAACTCTCTCATGAATCAGGGCATAAAAACGATGTACCGAAAGAAATCCATCGCCTCTGTCCTTTTGCCTGAGAGATTGGCCCTTGCGGGCTTTGCACCTTCGGCACCCGGCGTGCGTCCGCCGGGATTCTCCAGAGTGTCATCCGCACACAGTCCCACCGGTTCCCCGGCGCCTGAGAGTGTTACTCCTTCGGCTATCCTTTCGGATATTTCCTGCATGCTTCACATGACGGGTATTATTTTACAGCACGAACGTTTTCCGGTCAAGAGGGAAAAAAGGACGGATTTGTTCTTTCACTGTACTGGCTTCTGGTTAAGGGATTAGGGATAAGGGATTAGGAGAACGGGATAAGAGGTTTGGATTTGTGAAAATGCTGTTTTCCAGGGAGATTTCCGCATGTAGCCTGTAATCCCTAATCCCTAATATCAAAGCGCCTTCACCTTTTCCGCCGCGCCTTCCATAATCTCAATAACCGCGTCGGAGAAGGCGTCAAATTCGGGGTCTTCCACCTGCAATTCCGGGTGGGCCAGGAAGTAGGCCACGCTCTCACGGGCGCACTGGTCGAAGGTGCGCTTCTGCTGGAAGGTCGGCACCAGGCGGTGCAGCAGGGAGTTGTCGAAGATCACGGTGTTGGACTTATCGCCGATCATCGCGCCGACAAAGTCGTATTTCTTGGTTTTCGCCAGCAGGTCGGTGGGCACGTAGCAGGGCTTGTATTCCGCGCCTGCCGCCCGCGCCACGCTCTGCATGATCTGGTTCCAGGTGAGCAGTTCCTCGCCCGTGATCTGCACCGCCTGGCCAATGGCGTGTACGTTGCCCATCAGGCCGACAAAGGCCGGGGCGAAGTCCTCGCTGTTCATCACCGCCCACAGGCTGCTTCCGTCGCCGGGCATCAGGACCTTCTTGCCCTCCATCATCCGCTTCAACACCTGCCAGGGGCCTTTGTCGCCGTGGATGGCCAGGGGCAGAGAACGGTAGGAGAAGGTGTGGCTGGGCCGCACGATGGTGATGGGGAAGCCGCTCTGCCGGTATTCCCGCATGAGCAGTTCTTCGATGGCAATCTTGTTGCGGGAATATTCCCAGTAAGGATTGCTGAGCGGCGTGGATTCCCGGATGACGGGATGGCTCAGGGGCTTCTGGTACGCGCTGGCGGAGCTGATGACGATGTACTGGTCAGTTTTGCCCTTGAACAAGCGAATGTCCCGTTCCGCCTGGGCGGGCACGAAGGCGATGAAGTCCGCCACCACGTCGTAATGCTCATTTTCAATGGCCTTCGCTGCCGCCGCCTCGTCGTTCACGTCCAGGATCAATTGCTTCGCGCCGGGCACGTCGTTCGCCCGATTGCCCCGGTTGAGCAGGGTCAGGTCCCAGCCCTGGGAGACCAACAGCCTGGAAATCGCTGTGCTGATGACGCCCGTGCCGCCGATAAATAACGCTTTCATGAGGATGCCCTCCTTTGAATATTTATCTTTTCCATTATTATACAGCAGGGATGGAAGAGAGGCAAGCATTTTTTCAATTCGGGTCGATTGTTCTGTTCAATCCTGCTTTTCCATTTTTTCCAGCGCTGTTTTCAAGGCGATCTTCCCGTGCGCATAGGTCAGCCCGCCCTGCAAATACACCGTAAACGGGGGCCGCATCGGCGCGTCGGCGGAGAGTTCGATGGACGCACCCGCGACAAAGGTGCCCGCCGCCATGATCACCTGGTCGGTGTAGCCGGGCATATCCCAGGGCTCGGGTACGGCGTTGCTGTCGATGGGGGACGCGGCCTGGATGCCCTGGACGAAGGCAATCAGCTTCTTCGGGTCGCCCATTTCGATGGCTTGGATGATGTCGGCGCGGGGCGCGTCAAAGGCGGGCGTGGTTTTCATGCCGAGCAGTTCAAAGGTCCGGGCGGCGAGGATGGACGTTTTCAGCGCCTGCGTGACAGTGTGCGGGGCCATGAACAGGCCTTGGTAGAAGGGCTGGTAGCTGGCGGCGTAGCTGCCCACCTCGCGGCCCAGGCCGGGGGCGGTGAGCCGGGCTTCGATGCGCTCGATGGCGCGCTTGGTTCCGACCAAATACGCGCCGGTGGGAGCCAGCCCGCCGCCGGGGTTTTTAATGAACGAACCAACGCATACGTCCGCGCCGAAGTGGGTCGGTTCTTTATCGGTGATAAATTCGCCATAACAGTTGTCCACCATGATGAAAACGTCGGGCCGGGCGGCGTGAACGGCTGCAATCACCTCCGCCATTTCCTCGGGCCGAAGCGACGCCCGCCAGGCGTAGCCCCGGCTGCGCTGGATGAGTACGACCTTCGTGTTGGGCCGGAGCGCAGCCAGCACGGCGGGCACGTCGATTTTCGTTTGGTCTTCGCACATTTCCACCTGGGAATAGGCCACGCCCATTTCTTTCAGATTCCCCGGCGCGTTCCCGCTCAGGCCAATCACCGTTTCCATGGTGTCATACGGCGCGCCGGTGGCAGACAGCAGGTGGTCGCCGGGCAGCAGCAGCCCGAACAAACAGAGCGATAGCGCCGCCGTACCGCACGCGACGGCGGGCCGCACGATGGCGCACTCCGCCCCGAACAGCCGGGCAAACACCCGCTCCAAAGCGTCCCGGCCAATGTCATCGTACCCGTAGCCGGTGGTGGGGGAGAAGTGGCGCGTGGCAATGTCCTCCGCCTGGAACGCGGAGAGCACCCGCAGAGTATTTGTGATTTCGTTTTCTTCCAGCGCGGCGAACACCGACTGGCAGTCTTTTTCAGCTTGGACGATCAAAGCGTCTATGTTCATGGAAATCATTCCTTCCGATAGTTTTCACAGATCATTTCAGAGATGGGTTCCAGGCTTTGTCTGGGCGTAAACGGTATCCACTGAATCCTCTCGTCCCGCTTAAACCAGGTGAGCTGGCGCTTCGCGTAATGGCGGGTGCGGAGCTTGATGAGGCTGACCGCGTCGGTGAGCGGCATCGCTCCGTCCAGTACGGGGAGCAGTTCTTTATATCCTAATCCCTGCATGGACTGAGCGTCGGCGGGCACGCTGCTGTCCTTCAGGCGCTTTACTTCCTCCAACAGCCCGTCCGCCATCATCTGGTCAACGCGCCGATCCACCCGCTGATAGAGCACATCCCTTTGCAGATCCAGCGCGTAGAGCCGGAAATCGTAAGGCGAATCCTCCGGCTCCGGCATTTTCTGGGCGGAAAGCGGCGTCCCGGTCAGGTCGTATACCTCCAGCGCTCGCACCACCCGGCGCACGTCGTTGGGATGCAGGCGCGCGGCGGATATGGGGTCGACGCTTTCCAATATCCGGTGCAGCGCGTCCACGCCCTGGGTATCGGCGATTTCGTGATAATTCTTCCGAATCGTCTCATCCCCGCCCACCGCGCCGTAGTCCATGGGCAGGGATAGTGATTGCAGGTACATCCCCGTGCCGCCAACCAGGATAGGCACATCCACGCGCTCTATTTCGCCCTGCGCCATTTCCGCGTACTGGGACACGGAAAAGCTCTCCGTCGGTTCCAAAAAACTGTGCAGGTGATGGGGGACAAGGGTCTGTTCCTCCTTCGTGGGTTTGGCGGTGCCAATGTCCATGCCCTTATAAATCTGCATGGAGTCCATGCACAGAATATCGCCTTGCAGCCTTTGCCCAACCAGCAGCGACAGCGCGGTTTTTCCGCTGGCCGTGGGACCGACGATGCCGATCATGCGCTTTTTCATGCTGCCCCTGCCTTTTCCGCCGCCTGCTTCATCGCGCGGCGCATCAGCCACAGGGCGAACATGGCTCCGCAGAATTCGCCGGCAACCAAAGCGCAGGCAAGGCCTGTTTCGCCGAACAGTTT
Organism: Clostridia bacterium; assembly: GCA_017509065.1. The sequence continues at coordinate 26,059 of JAFWQM010000216.1, read as the reverse complement.
ATCCAGCATGAACATGAATGGGATGTAGAACACTAATTCGCGCACGAAGGCGTGCAGCATGGTAGCCTTGCCGTTGCCCATGGCCTGCATGGAAAAAGAAGTGTGGTAGTTGAGGAACTGGAAGGGGGAAGCGCAGCAGCGGATGCGCAGGAACAGCGTGGCGTAGGCAATCGTGCGCAGGGCGTTTTCCGCGTTGCCGCGGGACGTGCTCATGAACAGATGCGTCACCTGCCCGGCGAGGAGCTCAAACAGCGCGATGGAAGCGAAGGAAACGATCAGCCCCCAGAGGCGGGCGGTGTTCACGGTCTTTTTCATGCGCTCGTAATTGCCGGAGGAATAGTTGTAAGCGATGATCGGCATGGCCCCCTGGCAGATGCCGATGTTCACGGCGTTCGGTACGCGCTCCACCTTCATCACGATGCCCATGCCCGCCAGCGCCATGTCGCTGTGGGCGGAGGCCAGCATGTTCACGCACACGTTCGCCAGGTCGAACAGGCCCGTCAGGATAGCGGAGGGCACGCCCACGGCGAATAATTTTCTCGCGCTGTCCTTCCTGATCTTCCGCACCTGTTTCAGGCTCAGGCTTAGCGCCGCGGTGCGGGCCGCTTTTTTATAGGAAAACAGCAGGTAGGCGCAGGACACCATATTAGACAAAAGCGTGGCCAGCGCCGCGCCGATCACTTCGCTGCCGCGCGGTAACAGCACGAACATGAACAGGGGATCGAGCGCCATGTTCAGCACGCCGCCGAGGCTCAGGCCCATGCTGGCCTGCCCGGAATAGCCCGCGTTGCGCAGCAGGTGCGCTACCGTCATGCTCACCATGCTGAACCCGCCGCCAAGCACGATCACGATCAGCGTATACTGCCGGGCGTATGCGATGGTCTGTTCCGACGCGCCCAGGAAATACAGCAAGGGGTTCATGCTCAGGCCGATCAGCAGCGAGTAGCACAGCGCCATAGCGATGGCCCCGTACACGCTGAACGCGCTCACGCGCCGGGCTTCTTCCTCCTGGCGCACGCCCATCAGCCGCGCCGTTAGGCTGCCGCCGCCCACACCAAACAGGTTGGAAAGCGAGGTCAGCATGATCACCAGCGTCAGCGTCAGGGAAATCGCCGCTACCATGAAGGAATTGCCCGTCTGGCCGATGAAGAAGGCGTCCACCATGTTGTACACCAGCGTGATGAGCTGGCTGATGATCGTCGGCACCGCCATGGACGCCAGCGCTTTTGGCACCGGTATCGTTTCAAACATCTCTTTTTTGTTCAGCGCCGCTTTTGCCATGAAGCTTTTCCCTGCTTTCGTTTTGTTGAGGTTCCATAAAATTATATCATCCTCGCCGCAAATGTTCAACACCGTCCGCGTTTTTCCGCTGAAAACATGGACAAACAGCCGGGATAATGCTATACTGTATAATGGTTTCGTATGGATTGATTGTTGGAGGGGACGGCCTTGAACGACCTGGAGAACAGAAAGCTGGAAGAACTGCTGGAAACGGTTCAGCGGCCCGCGCGTTACACCGGCGGGGAAATGAACGCCGTAAAAAAGGACTGGGACAAGGTCCGCTGCACCTTTGGCTTTTGCTTTGCGGACACCTATGAAATTGGCATGAGCCATCTGGGCATGAAGATTTTATATTATCTCATCAACAAGCGGCCCGACGCCCTGTGCGAGCGCCTCTTCATGCCGGACGCGGACATGGCGGACAAAATGCGGGAGGCGAATGTGCCCCTCTTTTCCCTGGAAAGCCGGGCTGCGCTGAATGAATTTGATATCATCGGCTTCACCCTGCAATACGAAATGAGCTACACCAACATCCTGGAAATGATGGATCTGGGCCGGGTGCCCCTTCGCCGGGAGGAGCGCGGCGAGAAAGACACCATCGTAGTGGCGGGCGGCCCCTGCGCTTTCAACCCCGAACCGCTGGCCCCCTTCATCGACGCCTTTATGATCGGCGACGGCGAGGACGTGATGCACGAGCTGATCGACGTGATTCGGGACGGGCGGGAAGCGGGCCTTCCGCGCATCGACATTCTGAGAAACCTGGCGAAGCTGGAAGGGGTTTACGTTCCGGCGTTTTACGACGTTGCCTACAACGAGGACGGCACGCTCAAATCCTTTGCGCCCAACGACCCCGCCGCCCCCGCCAAGGTGAAAAAGCGGGTGGTGAAGGATCTGACCAACGCCGTCTACCCCGAGTCCATCCCCGTGCCCTACACCGAAATCGTCCACGACCGGATGGTGCTGGAAATCATGCGGGGCTGCACCCGCGGCTGCCGCTTCTGCCAGGCGGGGATGCTGTATCGGCCTGTGCGGGAGCGGAGCATGGAAAGGCTGCTGGAATTGGCGGATAAATTGCAGCAGTCCACAGGCTACGAGGAAATGAGCTTGTCGTCGCTTTCCAGTGGGGACTATCCCTGCCTGCCGCAGCTCATTCAAGCGCTGATGGATCGGTACAAGGATAAGCGGGTCAGCGTTTCCCTGCCCAGTATGCGCATTGACAACATTGTCAAGCAGTCCCTGGAAGAAACCCAGCAGGTGAAAAAGTCCGGCCTGACCCTGGCCCCCGAAGCAGGCACCCAGCGCCTGCGCGACGTGATCAACAAGGGCGTGACGGAAGACGATTTGATCCGTTCCGTCACCGACGCTTTTGAATGCGGGTGGAGCAGCGTGAAGCTCTATTTCATGATGGGACTGCCCACCGAAACCGATGAGGATTTGCGCGGCATCGGCGACCTGGCGAAAAAGGTGGTGGACGCCTTCTACCGCGTGCCCAAGGAGCAGCGGGCCAAGAGCGGCGTGCGGGTCACAGCCTCGGCCTCCGTGTTCGTGCCCAAGCCCTTCACCCCCTTCCAGTGGGCCGCGCAGGACACCATTGATATGGTGCACGAGAAACAGGCCGCGCTTCGGCAGTATTTGAAGCTGAAGAATGTGCATTTCAACTGGCACGAGAGCGAGCTAAGCATGCTGGAAGCCTGCATTTCCCGGGGCGACCGGCGCATCGGCGAAGTGATTTACGCCGCCTGGAAGCGGGGCTGCCGCCTGGACAGCTGGAACGAGCATTTCAAATTCGACCAGTGGATGGCCGCCTTTGCCGACTGCGGCCTTGACCCGGCTTTCTACGCCCACCGCGAGCGGCCCTACGAAGAACTCTTGCCCTGGGAGTTCATCGATGCGGGCGTCAGCATGGCTTATCTGAAACGCGAAAACGAAAAGGCGAAAGCTACCCAGACCACCCCCGACTGCCGCCACGGCTGCAACGGCTGCGGACTGCACACCTGGGGCGTATGCGATTGGGTGAAGAACCCGCCGCTCAAAGGAAAAGCGCAGACTGCCGCGCCGCTGGCGGACTGATGGGAGGGCCATGGGAATGAAGCTGATCGTCGTCTTTGAAAAAACGCCCCGCCTGCGCCATATCGGGCATCTTGACCTCATGCGGGCGATGCAGAGGGCTTTGCGCAGGAGCGGCTTGCCGCTTCGCTATTCGCAAGGCTTTAACCCGCATATTCTGCTGACCTTTGCCGCCCCGCTGTCCGTGGGGATGCCGGGGAAGCGGGAAATCATGGAAGTACCGATTGAGGGCGAAATGACGGCGCAGGCATTCATGGACAAGCTGCGCCCCGCCCTGCCGCCGGAACTGCCGTGCCTTTCCGCCCGCGCGGTGGACGAGCGCCATCCCGCGCCGATGGCCCAGCTTGCCGCCGCCATGTACGAAGCGAAGCTGGACGAAGTGCCGGAGGGGCTGGCTGAGGCCGTTCCCGCGTTTCTGGCGCAGAGCGAAATCCCCGCTGTCCGCAAGACCAAAACCGGCATGAAGCCCTGCGATATCCGGCCCATGATTTACGATCTTGCGCTGACCGGCGACACCCTCCGCATGACCCTGGCCCTCTGCGAAAAGGCCACCTGCAAACCGGAACTTCTGCTTTCCACCCTGTTTGAGTTCGCCAAACTGGAACGCCCCCACATGATCGTCACCCGCACGCAGATGTTCGGGGAAAAGGACGGAACATTTTATCCGCTGGAGGAAATGTGAGCAAAACAGTCTTGATTCGCCACGCAGAGGGCCAGCGCGAAATCGCCCTGATGGAAGGGAAGAATCTCCTGTACTTCTGCCGGGACACAGGCGGGGGTATCGCTGCGGAGCAGATTTATTTAGGCAAGGTTGACCGCATCGTGAAGGGCATGGAAGCGGCGTTCGTGCGGCTGGGCGGGGAGGCAATCGGGTTTCTGCCGTTCAGCGAGTGCAGGGAAAAGCCGCGCTCCGGCGACTTGATCATGGTACAGGTGAAAAAGCCCCCGGTGGGGGAGAAAGCCGCTTATCTGACAATGGACATTGCCCTGGCCGGGCGGTATGCGCTGCTGACGCCTTTTTCCCAAAGATACGCGGTGTCCAAGAAAATCGAGGATGAGGAAACCCGCAGCCGCCTGCATGAACTGGCTGCCCGCATTGCCCCGCTGGGTATGGGCGTCGTGATGCGCACCGAAAGCGCGGAGGCATCGGAAGAGGCGATTTCAGCGGATATAGAAGCGCTGAAAGCGGCCTGGGAAGATGTGCTGCAAAAGCGGTCCGAAGTGTCTGAACCCTGCCTGCTGAAAGGCCGGGAGGACGCGCTGCTTCGCCTGCTGCGGGACGAGCACGGGGAAATCAGCGAAATTCTGACGGACAAGCCGGAAGAAATCAAAAATGTGAATATCCCCGTCCATGCCTGTGCTGCGCCCTTCGACCTGCACAACGTCTCCGCAAAGCTGGAAAAGTCCATGGCCCGGAAGGTGTGGCTGGACTGCGGGGGGTATCTGGTGATCGACCCCACCGAGGCCATGACCGTCATCGACGTGAACAGCGGCAAATTCACCGGCAACAAAACCGGCACGGAAAACACATTTTTAAAGCTGAACCTGGAAGCGGCGAAGGAAATTGCAAGGCTACTGCGCTTTCGGAATATCGGCGGCATCGTCATCATCGACTTTGTGGATATGCGGGACGAAGAAAGCCGCGCCGCCGTCCGGGAAGCGCTGGAAACCGCTTTGAAGGATGACCCTGTCAAAGCCGTGGTGCATGGGTTTACCAGTCTGGGACTGGTGGAAATGACCAGAAAAAAAGGACAATAAAGGAAACACCATGAAAAAAGACGAAATCATTCACATTTCGGAAGCGGAACTGGAAGCCCAGCGAAGGTTCGCGGAAGAATTCAAACAGCTTCCCGACCGCCCGCAGACCTATTATATTGTTACCTACGGCTGCCAGATGAACGCCCACGATTCGGAAAAGCTGGCGGGGATGCTGGAGGGCATGGGCATGACGGCTGCTCCGGCGAAGGAAGAAGCGGACTTCGTGCTGCACAACACCTGCTGCATTCGTGACAACGCGGAGCGCAAGGCCCTGGGCAACGTGACTTGGCTGAAAGAAGTCAAGAAGGAGCGCCCGGAAATGCTCATCGGCGTGTGCGGCTGCATGGTGCAGGAACCGGGCATGGCGGACAGGCTGCTGCGGCAGTATCCCTTTGTGGACGTGGCCTTCGGTACCGGGAACATCCACCAGCTGCCGGAGCTTTTATTCCGCGCCGTGGAGACCCGCCGCCGGGTGGTGGCGGTGCCGGAGGAGCAGAGTACCATCGCCGAGGGTCTGCCCATCCGCAGGGAAAGCCCCTTCCAGGCGTATGTGACCATCATGTACGGCTGCAACAACTTCTGCTCCTACTGCATCGTGCCCTACGTGCGTGGCCGGGAACGCAGCCGGGAAGCGGATGATATCGTGCGCGAAGTGGAACAACTGCAAAAGCAGGGCGTCAAGGAAATCATGCTGCTGGGCCAGAACGTGAACTCCTACGGCAACGACGTGCCCGGCGGCGTGACCTTCCCCAAATTGCTCCGCCGTGTAACGGAAACGGGCATTCCCAGGGCGCGCTTCATGACCAGCCACCCGAAGGACCTGTCCGACGAATTGATTGAGGAAATGGCGACGAATCCCGCCCTGTGCCGCCATCTGCATCTGCCCGTGCAGAGCGGCAGCAATGCCATTTTGCAGGCCATGAACCGGAAATACACGCGGGAAAGCTACCTGGAAAAGGTGGAAAAAATCCGTAAAGCCGCCCCTGACGTGGGCCTGACCACGGATATCATCGTGGCCTTCCCCGGCGAAACAGACCGGGACTTTGAGGATACCATGGACCTGGCGCGGCAGGTGTGTTACGACAGCGCGTTCACCTTCATCTATTCCCCCCGGGTCGGCACCCGTGCCGCCGAGATGCCGGGCCGCGTCGATCCCGCCCTCGCCACCGAACGCATCGAGCGCCTGATCGCCCTCCAGGAGGAAATGACCCAGAAGCGTTTTGCGGAAATGATCGGAAAGACCGAAGAAGTGCTGGTCACAGGCCAGAGCAAACGGAACGAAAGCCAGTTCACCGGCAAAACCAGCCGCAACATCAGCGTCAATTTTGAAGGGAACGAAAGCATGATCGGACAAATCATCCCGATTAAAATCACAGCGGCAAGCAAGACCACGCTGCGCGGAACAATTATAGAAGGAGATAAACCATGAGCCAGCAAGTCATCGACAAAGCAAAAGAACTGGCGGCTATCATCGCCCAGTCGCCGGAATACATTGCCATGCGCGCTACCGAGGACGCCGCGGGACAGGACGAAACGCTGAAAGAAATGTTCCGGCAGTATGACATCATTCATCGGGATATTGAGGAAGCGACTCTCAAAAACGACCCGGACTTTGACAGAATCGGTTCCCTCACCCGCGACCTGGACGATGTGCAGCAGCAGATCAAAGCCCAGCCGTTGTATCAAGCCCTGCAGCAGGCCCGAAAAGGCTTCTCTGATATGATGGGCCAGGTAAACGCGGAGCTTTCCTCCGTTCTCAACCCCGGCGGCAGCCAGGGCGGATGCAGCGGCAACTGTTCCGCCTGCTCCGGGTGCGGCTGACAGAAGAACTGCCATGGACAAGCTGTACATTGTCATCCCTGCCTACAACGAAGCGGAGAATATCGCCGCCTGTGTGCGGGATTGGTATCCCATCGTGGAGCGCTATGGGGGAGAAGGTTCGCGCCTGGTCGTGATCGACGACGGGTCAAAGGATGAAACATTTTCCATCCTCAGCGCTTTTGCGAAGGACAGGCCGCTGCTGCTTCCCCTGACCAAGGAAAACGGCGGCCACGGCTCCGCTGTGCTGTACGGATACCGGTACGCGATCGAAAACGGCGCGGACTTTATCTTCCAGACCGATGCCGACGGTCAGACCGACCCAAATGAATTCGAGGCTTTCTGGCGGGAAAGGAACCATTACGACGCCGTGATCGGCAGCCGCACGAAACGCGGCGACGGGGCGGTCAGGGCGTTTGTCGAACGGGTGGTGTGCCTGCTGGTGCGGGTATACTTCGGGGTAAAGGTGCCGGACGCAAACGCGCCTTTCCGCCTGATGCGGACGGCTCTCGTCAAAAAATATATCGGCAGGATGCCGGAGGATTTCTATATTCCCAACATCATGCTTACGGCCTGTTTCGCCCGCTGCCGGGAATCGCTTCAATTCCTGCCTGTCTCGTTCAGGCCGCGGCGGAACGGGGAAAACTCCATCAACATCAAAAAAATCGTGAAAATCGGCTGGCGCGCGATCGGGGATTTCAGAAAGCTGCGGAAGGGCATCAGCGGCTGAATGCGAGCGGCGGAAGCCGGACACGGGAAAAGGAATCAATGATCAAGCGATTGCTCTGCAAATACAGGAATATGATTCTTTATATCATATTTGGCGTTCTGACCACGCTGGTCAACATTGTAACTTATTGGCTCCTCGCTCATCCGCTCATGCTGCCGACGGTGCCAAGCACGGTGATCGCCTGGGCGCTGGCCGTGCTGTTCGCCTATGTGACGAACCGCAGATGGGTGTTTCACAGCGAAGCGTCCACGAAACGGGAAATCCTGCGGGAAGGCGTTTCTTTTTACCTGTGCAGACTTGGAACGGGCATTCTGGACTGGCTGGGCATGTACGTCATGGTTGACGTGCTCCATTGGGATGACCTCATCGTGAAAACCGCGCTCAACGCTGTTGTGATTATCCTGAATTATGTGGCGAGCAAACTGATCGTATTCAGAAACAGAGGCAAGAAACAAGCATGAAGACTTCCCTGTCCTTTAACCGCAAACGAACGCTCATTTATGCCGCGCTGTTCCTTGGAATCGTGGCGGTCTACCTGAGTAAAGCCACTGCTTCCGGCCTGTGGTTTGACGAGGCGATCGAGTATTTTTATTCCAGCACGCTGCGCGGGCCGGTGCCCGGGGCGCGCTCGGACAAGACGATATACCAAAGGATACTGCTTACCTATCAGCCGCCGCTGTACAACGTGCTGATGTATGGCTGGCTTTCGGTGTACGATTCCGAATTCTGGTTCCGGCTCGCCGGTATCCTGGTCACGTTTTTCGGCGGCGCGGGGATTTATTTGGCGCTGAAAGAAATCACGGATGAAAATTGGGCCGCCGCTGGGGCCGCGGTGTACCTCCTGGCGGGCGGCGTGTCGGCATACGCGCTGGAAGCCGGGGAATACCACCTGATGATGAGCATGGTGTGCTGGACCATCTGCTTCTACCTGCGCGCCGTGCGGAGGGAAAAGGGCGGGGATATCGCCGGGTTCATCGCCTTTGCGTGCCTTTCAGTCTACAGCCAGTATGGCGCGGTGTTTTTGATCGTGCCGATGTATGTGTCGCTGCTCATACAATTTATTAAGCAAAAGAAAAAGATCGGGCTGCTTTTCGTTTTTTCGCTCCTGGCCGCCGCTGCCGCGGGGCTGCTGGTCGTGTTTTTCCTGCTGCCGCAGATGCAGCATCAGGGCAGCATGACGGTTTCCCATAAACCGGTTTTCGCTTTCGGTGTGATCGACGTTTTTGTGGGCCTCGCCAAAACCGCCGCCTTCACGTTCAGCGGCGGCAAATGGATTCAGCCCGCGGTGCTGCTTCCCGCCGGAGCGTTTCTGATCCTGGCTTTGCTGAAAAAGGATAAAATCTTTTTCCGCCTGCTTGCCCTTTTCTTCTGCAGCTGGATCGCTTATTACGCCCTTACGGCCTGCTCGGTATACGGCTACAACGGCTATAATTCCAGCATCATGGGCACGGCGAACATCGGCGGCAGGTATTCGCTGATGTTTTCGCCTTTGCTTACCGTGACGCTCGTTTACGGAGTGTACTGCGCCTGCGCGCGCAAGACGGAGAAGCCTGCGCGTTTGGATACGAAAAAGCTGACCGCGGCCGCCCTGTGCCTTTTGACAGTTTATTCAGCTGTCGGCGTTTGGTCGATCCTCTCCACAAAAAGCAAGGAGGATGTCCGGGAAGCGACGCAGGTATGGTACGCTGAAGAAGCATACAACAGCCGGACGCTGGTGAACCAGTGGGATGACCCGATCTTCCAGTTCTATCTGACGCATCATGCGGACTATCAGGAAGACTATCAGGCAAACATTTATCTCGCCTCCTGGTGGGAAAAAACGAATGCCGCGCAAATGGAGAAAAAGCTTAAGAATACAGGGCTTCTCGAAGCGGATGATTTTTATTATATCACTTTGGCGGCAGGCAGCTTTGAAGACCACTGCCACGTTCTGACTGAATTGCTCGAAGAACATGGATTTACCGTCGAGGAGCTTTACCGTAACGCGACGGCGCTGTTTCACGCGGTCAGAAAGTAGCGCGGCCCGATAAGCAGAAGCACTGTTGCAAACCAATGCAAAGGAGCAATCCGATATGGCGACCCTGTCTCCCATGATGCAGCAATACATGAACCTCAAGGAACAGAACCCCGACACCCTGCTTTTCTTTCGGGTCGGGGATTTTTACGAAATGTTCTTTGACGACGCCATCACCGCGAGCCGGGAGCTGGAATTGACCCTGACCGGCAAGGACTGCGGCCTGGAGGAGCGCGCGCCCATGTGCGGCGTGCCCTACCACGCGGTGGATACCTACGTTGCGCGGCTGGTGGAGCGGGGCTACCGGGTGGCCATCGGCGAACAGATGCAGGACCCAGCCTTGGCCAAGGGCCTGGTGGAGCGGGACATCATCCGCATCGTCACCGCCGGGACGCTCACGGATTCCGCCGTGATCGGCGAAAAGCGGAACAACTTCCTTTGCTCGGTTTGCGTTAATGGCAGGCGGGTGGGCATCGCGGCCTGCGACGTGTCCACCGGGGAGTTTTACGCCCAGCAGGTGGAAAACAGCCCCCAGGCCATCAAGTCCGCCCTGGACGCCCTGAGCCCCGGCGAGATCATCACCAACAGCCCGGAGGCGATACAGCCCTGCTCCTCCCTTGTCTGCCGCAATTATCCCGCCGCGGCGTACCAGAGTGCGAACGCGAAAGAAACGCTGCTGGACCATTTTCAGGTGCATTCCCTGACTGCCCTGGGCCTGGACGCGACGCTTTCCGTGGCGACCCAGGCGGCGGGGGCTTTGATGCGCTATCTCAGCGAAACCCAGAAGAACGCCCTGCAGCACATTTCCCGCGTCCGGGTGCTGGAGAAGAACGATATCATGCCCATGGACGCCTCCACCCGCCGCAACCTGGAACTGACTGAAACCATCCGGGGCCGGACGGCGAAGGGGTCGCTGCTCTCTATTCTCGACCAGACCGTCACCGCCATGGGCGGGCGGCTGCTGCGCTCCTGGGTGGAAAAGCCGCTGGTGAACAAAGAAAAAATCGAAGCCCGCCTCTCCGCCGTGGAAGCGCTGTACGGGCAGCACGTGCTGTCGGAAAACCTGCGGGATCAGTTAAGTCAGGTCTATGACATGGAACGGCTCCTGTCCAAGGTGAGCTACCATACGCTCAACGCCCGGGACTGCTTAAGCCTTCTGCGTTCCCTTGAAAAGGCTCCCGAGGTGATCAATCTTTTGGCGGGCGTGGAAGGCGACGCGCTCACGCCGCTCAAAAATCTGCTGGACCCGCTGCCGGAGCTGACCGACCTGCTCCGCCGGGGAATATCTCCCGACGCGCCGTTGCTGCTCTCCGACGGCAATTTCATCCGCGCCGGGTTCAATGAAGAATTGGACGAATACCGCCAGGCTGCCGCCGACGGCAAGCAATGGCTGATGGATTTGGAAGTTAGGGAGCGGGAAGCCACCGGCATCAAAAATCTGCGCATCCAGTACAACCGGGTATTCGGCTATTACATCGAGGTCACCAAGTCCAATTACAGCCTGGTTCCCCTGCGCTACGAGTGCCGCCAGACCATGGCCAACAGCCAGCGCTTCACCACGGAGGAGCTGCGCTCCATCGAGCGGAAGCTCACCGGCGCTCAGGAAAAAGCCGCCAAACTGGAACTGGAGCTGTTCGAGGGCATCCGGGACGAGATCAGCGCGAATATCGCCCGCTTGCAGTCCACCGCGCTGGCCTACAAGACCCTGGACGCGCTGCTGTCCCTGGCGCGCGTGGCGCTCATCAATCATTACGTGAAGCCGGAAATCACTGATGACGGCGTGATCGACATTGAAGACGGCCGCCATCCCGTGGTGGAAGCGAACCTGCCCGACCAGGGTTTCGTGCCGAACGGCACCCACTTGGACACGGAAGAAAAGCGCGTGCAGATCATCACCGGCCCCAACATGGCGGGCAAGAGCACCTACATGCGGCAGGTGGCTTTGATTACGCTCATGGCGCACATGGGCTCTTTCGTGCCCGCCAAGTCCGCCAGCATCTGCCTGGTGGACGGGGTGTATACACGCGTCGGCGCGTCGGACGATTTAGCCACGGGCCAGAGCACCTTCATGGTGGAAATGAGCGAAATGGCGTATATTTTGAGGAACGCCACCAGTAAATCCTTGGTCATCCTGGACGAAATCGGCCGGGGAACCTCCACGTTTGATGGCCTGTCCATCGCCTGGGCGGCGGTGGAATACCTGGCGGACAAAAAGAAGTCCGGGGCCAAGACCCTGTTCGCCACACACTATCACGAGCTGTCCGAGCTGGAAGGGCACCTGGACGGCGTTTCCAATTACTGCGTTTCCGTAAAGGAGCACGGGGAAGAGGTCATCTTCCTGCGCAAGATCGTACCCGGCGGCGCGGACAAGAGTTTCGGCATTTATGTGGCCCACCTGGCGGGCGTGCCCCGGCCCGTGGTGGCGCGGGCGCAGGAGATCATGGCGAGGCTGGAAGTCAACGACGTGACCAACAATAAAATCGGCCAGAACATCTTAGGCGCGGGGCACAAAAAGAAAAACGAGCAGGTCGATCTGATGGAGTATCCTAAAACAGAATTCATCGAAGAAATCCGCAAATTGGATGTCATGGGCATGACGCCCATCGACGCGCTGAACACCTTGTTCTTATTAAAAGAAAAAGCAATGAAGCTGTAAGGAAAGGACAATACGCCATGAAAACGCGCTATCCCATCGTCCTTGTGCATGGCCTGGCTATGAAGGATACGTTTTTCATGAAGTCCTTCGGCCGAATCGACCGCATCCTGCGCATTCAGGGCTACACGGTGTTCAAAAGCAAAATCGATGCCGTTGGTTCGGTGGAGAGCAACGCGGCGCAGCTCCGGGATGAAATCAATTGGATCATTCGGGAAACCGGCTCGGACAAGGTGAACATCATCGCCCATTCCAAGGGCGGTCTGGACGCAAAATGCATGATCAGGCAATACGGCATGGCTGATCAAGTCGCGTCCCTGACCACCCTGTGCACGCCCCACCAGGGTTCTCCCATCGCTTCCTTTGTAATGCGTTTTCCGCGGTTCGCGGTGAAATACGCCGCCTTTTGGGTCAACACCTTTTTCCGGTTTTTTGGCGACAAGCATCCGGACAGCTTCACCGCCTGCCAGGAATTGAAGCGCAGCGAGCATTTGGAACAGGATATGTTGGAGGGCATTGACGGCGTGTTCTGTCAGAGCTTTTCCTCCACCTTCCACCCCGACGAAAAGAACGCTGATTTTGTAACCCGCATCCCACTGATCATTTCCCGCTGGATCGAAAAGGGCCGCGCGTCAGACGGCATGGTGCCCCGGGATTCCGCCATTTTCGGAGAGTATCGGGGGGATTGCGTGGACGGTTCCATCTCCCACACCGAAATCGTGGATTTCATGGTGCGGGATAAAAAACGTGACAAAATTTTCGCTTTCTACTCCGCTCTTTGCGAGGAACTGGCGCAGGCCGGACTGTGATTTTGATATCAGGAGAAATTTTTATGGATTTCAAACCCATTCGTCAATTGCCGCCCGAAGTGATCGGCCAGATTGCCGCGGGCGAGGTGGTGGAGCGTCCTGCTGCCGCCATCAAGGAACTGGTGGAAAACAGCATGGATGCGGGGGCCACCGCCATCACGGTGGACATTAAGGAAGGGGGACTGACCTCCTTCCGGGTGGTGGACAACGGCAGCGGTATCCAGCCCAGCGACATCCGCCTGGCTTTCGCGCGCCACGCTACCAGCAAAATCCGCACCGCCGAGGATTTATACGGCGTGCGGTCTTTGGGGTTCCGGGGCGAAGCGCTGGCCTCCATCGCGGCGGTCAGCAAGGTCACCTGCCAGACCCGCGCCAAGGGTCAGGACATGGGCCTGACCGTGCGCAACGAGGGCGGCGATATCCTGGATATTCAAGAATCTGCCTGTCCAGAAGGCACCACCTTCACCGTGAAGGAACTTTTTTACAACGCCCCGGTGCGCCGCAAATTCCTGAAAAAACCGTCCACCGAGACCGCCGCAGTCAGCGAATTGATGGCCCGGCTGATTCTCTCCCACCCGACCGTTTCCTTCCGCTTTATGGCCGATGGGAAGTTAGTGTATTTCAGCGCGGGGGACGGACGGCTGGAAAGCGCGGTCATGAGCGTTTACGGTACAGACACCCTAAAGCTGCTGACCAAAATCGACGGGAACATGAACGGCGTGATGCTGTCCGGCTATGTGGGCGTGGGAGACGCAGGCCGGGGCAACCGCAGCCATGAGCATTTTTTCCTGAACGGCCGCGCCATGAAAAGCCCGCTGCTCTCCTCCGCCGTAGAGAACGCCTGCCGCCAGCGCGTGACCATCGGGCGGTTCCCGCTGTGCGTGCTGCACCTGACCATGCCCTTTGAAAATGCCGATGTAAACGTGCACCCCAACAAATGGGAAGTGCGCTTCCAGGACGAGCGGGGCGTGCGGGAAGCGGTGGAGACCATCGTGTTTGAAACGCTGGAAAAAACCAACGCCGCCCCGCCCATCCCGCCGATGTTTATAGAACCGGAAAAGCCTGTCTCCGCGCCGGCGAAGATTCAGGTCACAGAACCCGTGAAGCCCCCGGAGGACGCGCCGCAAATCAAGGCAAAAGACAGCAGCCTCAGCGCGTTCACGGAAGACGGAAGCCTGCCTTCCTTTTCTCCCGCCCCGCCCGCTCCGAAGCGGGAGCCGCTGCCGCCCATGTCCATCGAACGGCCCTCCGGTTATTCCATGCACGACTCTGCCGGGTCCGTGCTGCCGCCGCGCAAGCCCGAACCGACGCGGGAAACAAGACAGCCGTCCATTCAGAAAGAGCCTGAAATCCGGCAGGTGGAGCAGCCGATGGTGGAAGAGCGCTTCCGGCAAAAGCCCATCCGCGTCCTGGGCGTGGCGTTCAACACCTATATCGTGATGGAGTACGGCGACCTGCTCATCCTCTCCGACCAGCACGCTGTGCATGAACGGCTGCTGTACGAAAAGTTCATGAAGGAAACCGCGTCCGCCCCTGCAAGCCAAACGATGCTGATTCCCCAGGTGGTGAACCTGAGCCCGCAGGAGTACGCCTGCTTTGAGGAAAACCGGGAAACGCTGCTGAAAGCGGGCTTTGATCTTTCGCCCTTCGGCGGCTATTCCGTGCAGCTTCGCGGCGTGCCCATCATCCTGGGCCAGCCCCAGGCGGAAACCTGCCTGCGGGAAGCGCTGGACGAACTGATGGACAACCCTTCCGCCACCCCCGCCGACCGCACCAGCCGGGTCATTCAGATGGCCTGCAAGCACGCGGTCAAGGGCGGCGAACGTCTGCCGGAGGACAGCGTGGTGCAGCTCATCCGGGACGTGATCGACCAGAAGGTCACGCCCACCTGCCCCCATGGCCGTCCCCTCATGGTACAGCTCACCCGCGCTGAGCTGGACAAAAGATTCAGAAGGATACAGAATTAAGCGGGAGAGTTGTTTGATACTGTTTTCAAATATGCAGCAAAAGCGCCAACGGCATGAAACACCGTTGGCGCATTTATTTAAGAACAGGATGAACTATTTTTTCCAGCTGTTTTGAATCTGGTTCTTCAATTCCTGCTCATTCTCCCCGTCCCGGACGCGGCGGGCGGCGACCACGCGACGCTCATTGTCATGATCCACGCAGGTAACGAGAATCAGCAGCTGATCGTCTGGCCGCACATCCACACCGCAGGAATAGACGGAGGCGGTTTTCAGGGCGGTGATGGCCGCTTCGCGTTCCCGGATGCTGGTGGAAATCAGGGAGTAAAAATCCACGTAGTTTCTGACGTTTTTTTCCAGGCAGATAATATCGTAGTTTATCATATTTCCCCGCGTTTGTACATCCCATAATTGTTTTGAATCGGTATCGGGAAGGAATGGAAATCCCGCTGTCATTCTGGGCCGCGCGCGATACGGATGCGCGCGTGTGAAAAATCTCCCTCATCAAATGACCTGCTCCAATTATCCGAAAAATAATGCTTGCTGTTTTGGCGTCTATCCTGTATAATAGGTTCGTTGCCTTGAACAAATCAGTTAGGAGATGTATTTACCATGCGGAAAAAAAGTGTACTGGCTCTGCTGCTGGCCCTCATGATGATCCTGAGCGGATGCACGCTGGTGACGAAGGACGAGGAAAAGGACAATGCCCGCGTCATCATCGATGTGAACGGTGAAACCGTCACCAAGCATGTCGTGACCGCCGCCGTGCAGAACCAGATCAGCCAGAACGAGTATTACAACCAGATGTTTGCCGCCTATGGTTACAGCGGAGTGTATTCCACCGATGAAGCGACCGTCACCGCGCAGGTGATTGATTCTTTTGTCGAAAACCTGGTGCTCAAACAGAAAGCGTACGCCATGGGCATGAACGAGCTGACCGACGAGGAAAAGGCCAAGGCCGAGGAACACGCCAAGGAATACTACGAGTCCTTCCTCTCCTCCGTTATCAGCGCTTACCTGCCCAACAGCGGCCTGGAAGGCGATGAGCTCAACGCCGCCGCCGAAAAATATGTGGCTGAAAACGATATCAAGACCGCGGACGGCCGCTCCACCTATGAAGATTTCCTTCAGTCCGCGATCGATGAGCAGGCGATTGAAAAGCTGAAAGCCGACATCGTGAAGGATGTCACCGTGACGGAAGAAGAAATCCAGGCCGATTTCGACGCCAAGGTCGAAAGCGACAAGGCGGATTCCGAAACCAATGCCGACAATTACGGCTATAACCTGATGAACAATATCGCCGTGTATTACGCCCCTGCGGGCTACCGCATGGTGAAGCAGATTCTGATCACCGTCTCCGACGAGGACAGCAAGGCCGCTGATGAAGCCAACACCGCCCTCACCGAAGCCAAGAACGCGCTGGAGAGCGCCGGCGAGGACGCGGATAAGGACGCGCTGCAGGCCGCCGTGGACGCCGCCCAGGCCGCTTATGACGAAGCCAAGGCCACCGGCATGGCGAACGCCAAGGCCAAGGCCGAGGAAGTGCTCGCTCTGGCGACCGCCGAAGGCGCGGACTTTGACGCGCTGGTTTCCGAATACAGCTCGGACAATATGCCCGAATCCGGCTATGCCGTCCGCGAGGGCTTCGCTTACTTCGTGGAACCCTTCGTGAACGGCGCGATGGCGCTGCAGAACGTCGGCGACATCAGCGAGCCCGTGGAATCCAGCTATGGCTACCACATCATCAAGTACGTTTCCGATGTGGCGGAAGGCCCCGTGGATATCGAAACCGTGCGCGCGGGCATTACCGACAGCCTGCTCATGGCCAAACAGGATGAGCTGACTGAAACCACCATCAAGCAGTGGATCAGCGAGGCCAACGCCAAGACCTATCCGGATCGCCTGAACTGACAGAAAAACTTTGATTCCCCCAAGCCCCCGTTTTTAGGGGGCTTTTTATGCGGATCGGCTTCCCCAAAAAGCCGATCCGCGCAGAAAGGACAGGAGGATTGCGGCATGAGAATCACCATTCAGACCGGCTTGCACGCCGATATGAGCGACTTCGTGGAAGGGCTGAACGACCTGATGGCCGATCTGGAGGATATCCGCGACGATATGCAGGACAGGCTGGACGAGAAGGAAAGCGAGGAATTGCGCGCGGAAATCGGGAAAGTGGATCAGGCGCTGAAGCTGCTCTCCGAAGCCGCCGATCTGCTGGACGGGGACGATTGAAATGCGTATCGTCGTCATCGGCGGAATGAATCTGGACTTGCTCGCCGTGCCGGACAGGCCGCTGATGCCCCGGGATTCCACGCCGGGCAGCATCACGCTGCGCCCCGGCGGGGTCGGGCGGAACATTGCAGCGCGGCTCAGGGAACTGGGCGCGGAGGTGTTCCTCATCACGGCCCTTGGCAACGACGACCGGGCGGAATGGCTGTCCCGGCTCTGCCAGTCCTCCGGCATTGATCTGTCCCTTGCCTTCCCGACGGACTGCCCCGCGCCCTGCTATCTGTGCATCCATGACCATATGGGAGATATGGCGCTGGCGGTCAATGATATGACAGCCATGGATCGCCTGACTCCGGACGCCATGCGGCCCCGCATGGACAAGATCAACCGCGCCGACGCCTGTGTGCTGGACGCGAACCTGTCCGCCGAAACGCTGATGTTTATCGCGGAAAACGCGGCTGTTCCGCTGATCCTCGACCCAGTGAGCTGCGCCAAAGCGCCGCGGGTGAAGTCCATCCTTTCCTCGCTTTCCGCGATCAAGCCAAATCGCCTGGAGGCGGAAGCGCTCACCGGGGAAAGGAACGTGGAGAAGGCGGCGGAAGCGCTGCTGAACGCGGGCGTAAAAAAGGTGTTCGTTTCGCTCGGGCCGGAAGGAATCTACTATGCCGACGCCTCCGACCGCGGCTATCTTCCCGCCGTTCCGCTGCCCAACCTGCCCGCGACCGGCGCGGGGGACGCCCTGTGCGCGGGAATCACGGTGGCGCTGCTTCGGAATCAATCCGCCCGGGAGGCCGCGTACATGGGCTGTATGAACGCGCATCAGGCATTACTGCGCAGAAACACGAAGTAACTTGCGCGTATTTTGTATTTTTTGCTGGAAAAACATAAAAATTTGTAAAATATGCTTGCGTTTATGATAAAAAAAGGATATAATTTACGTCGGTTGGCTGAATCGGGTCTGTGGTTGCAAGCCGATGCCAGTCGCAGGCAAAGCGGTCCACGTAAGCCAGAAAAAATTCCGGTGAGCATGGTGCGGTCTAGAAGTAAGCCCGGCCGCGCGTTCGCGCGCGAGAGGATGGCGTGAGGGCGCATAATACGCAGAGCAAAGTCCCAGCCGGCGAGTGTGGGGTCAAAAACCAGGTCAGCCGCAGCTAACCAAAAATCTATCTATCTAATCAGGGGGTCACAAATCAATGTATCAGGACAAAACGCTGGTGTGCCGTGACTGCGGCAAGGAATTCGTCTTCACCGCCGGTGAACAGGAATTCTACGCTGAAAAAGGCTTCCAGAACGAGCCTACCCGCTGCCGTGAATGCCGTCAGGCCCACAAGGCAGCCCGTAACAACGGCGCTCCCCGCGAAATGCACGACGCCATCTGCGCTAACTGCGGCAAGGCGACTCAGGTTCCTTTCCTGCCCAGGGAAGACCGTCCCGTGTACTGCAGCGAGTGTTTCGCCGCTATGCAGCGCCGCTGATCGCTGCTGAGCAAAAGACGCCCCCATCGGGGCTCTTTTTTATTTCTTCCGTCTTGCGGTAAACATGCAAACGTGTTAAGATATGCAAGGACAAATAAACCGGATAAATAAATAAGCAAAGGAGATATGATCATGGACACACTGCGTCTTGCTGGGCCGAAGCCCCAAATGATCGCGCATCGGGGCCTGAGCAGCATTGAAATGGAAAATACCTGCTCCGCGTTCGTAGCGGCGGGCAACAGGAGCTATTTCGGCATCGAAACCGACGTGCATGTGACCGCGGACGGCGGCTTCGTCATCATCCACGACGACAACACAAAGCGGGTCGCCATCGACGCGCTGAACGTGGAGGAAAGCACCTTTGAAACCCTGCGCTCCCTGCGCCTGTGCGACAGGGACGGCAAGCGCGGCCGGAAGGATTTGTGCCTGCCCTCTTTGCGGGAATACATTCAAATCTGCAAAAAGTATGAAAAGGTCAGCGTGCTGGAACTGAAAAATCCCATGGAGCCGGAGCAGATCGACCGTATCATTGACGCGGTTCGGGAAGAAGGCTGGCTGGAACACACCGTCTTCATTTCTTTCGCTCTGTCCAACATGATCCATGTGCGTCAGGTTCTGCCGAACCAGAAAGTCCAATACCTCATCGAAGGCCAGCACGACTGGCAGGAGATCCTTGACACACTGAAAAAATACGATCTCGACCTGGACATCGACCAGCGCATCCTGACCGAGCAGATGGTCAAAGACGTGCATCAACTGGGAAGAGAAATCAACGTATGGACGGTTAACCGGCTGGAGGACGCCCAGCGCCTGGCCCAATGGGGCGTGGACTACATCACCACCAATATCATTGAGTGAAGTCCCTATTAACGAACTGCAACGAAAGGAACGATCACCATGCGCACTGAGTTTCAGGATATAAACTGCACCAATCTGTTCCGCCTGCCCGCCCGGGCCACGCTGATTCCTTACCCGGACGCCGCGTCCGCCCGGCTGGGTGAGCGCGCCGCTTCCCCCTATTACCTGGGCCTGAACGGCGAATGGCAGTTTACCTATTATCAGTCCCCTTACGATGTGGAGGAGCTCTCCGGCGAAGCGGGCGAGGGGACGCACGGCACGATTCAGGTGCCCGGCGTGTGGCAATTGCAGGGTTATGGAACGCCTCAATATACCAACGTGCGCTTTCCCATCCCCTTTGACCCGCCCTATGTGCCGGACGACACCCCGGTTGGCGTGTATAACCGGACGTTCACTTTGCCTCTTTCTTTCCGCGGAAGGCAGACCGTTATTCGCTTTGAGGGTGTGTCTTCCTGCTATTATGTGTATGTGAATGGCGGTCTGGCGGGCTTCTCCAAGGGGCCGCACCTGCCTGCCGAGTTCGATATTTCAGCCTTCGTCAGGGACGGAGAAAACCAGCTTCGCGTGGTCGTGCTGCAATGGTCGGATGGCACGTATCTCGAAGATCAGGACATGTGGCGGCACGCGGGCATCTTCCGGGACGTGGCACTGCTCTCCTTCGGCAAAACGCGCATCAACGACCTCATCGCGGACGCGACGCTTTCCGACGACTATCAGGACGGCGAAATCACCGTGACCGCCAAGGTATGGAACGCAGGCACCGCGCGGCTGACATTGCTGGACGGGGAGGAAACCGTATTTACTGAGCTGTGCGACGTGATCAGCGGGGAAGCAGGCCTGACCGCCGAAATCAAGAACGTGAAGCCCTGGACGGCGGAAACACCCTACCGCTACGAGCTGATCGCGGAAATCGCGGGACAGGCCGAGCGCGTGTTCATTGGCTTCAAGAAGATCGAAATCAGGGACGGTGTGTTTTATCTCAACGGCAAAGCCGTCAAGTTCCTGGGTGTGAACCGCCACGACACCCATCCGACGCTGGGTTTCTATACCCCCGTCAACGAGATGGAAAAGGACGTGCTGCTCATGAAACAGCACAACATGAACACCGTCCGCACCAGCCACTACCCCAACGACCCGCGCTTCCTCGACCTGTGCGACAAATATGGCCTGTATGTGGTGGACGAAACCGACATCGAATGCCACGGCGTGACCCAGTTCGAGGAATACGACTATATGGCGAAGGACCCCAAGTGGACGGTGCAATTCGTGGACCGCGGCGTGCGCATGGTGATGCGCGACCGCAACCATCCCAGCATTTTCATGTGGAGCCTTGGCAACGAATCCGGCTATGGCTGCTGTCATGTGGCCATGGCAGAAGCCATGCGGAAGCTCGACACTTCCCGCCCCATCCACTATGAGCGCGATCAGTGGGAGAAGGAAGCCATCACCGCCGACGTGACCAGCCGCATGTACGCCAATATTCCCTACATGAAGGAATACGCGGAGAGCAGCCCGAAAAAGCCCTTCTTCCAGTGCGAATACTGCCACGCCATGGGCCAGGGCCCCGGCCTGCTGGAAGCCTACTGGCAGACCTTCAACGCCTATCCCCAGCTCATGGGCGGCTGCATCTGGGAGTGGGCCGACCACGGGCTGGTCAAGGAAGAAAACGGGCAGAAGTATTACGCCTATGGCGGCGACTTTGGCGAATGGCCCCACGACGGCTGCTTCTGCGTGGACGCCCTGACCTATCCTGACCGCACACCCCACACCGGTCTGATGGAATATAAGCACGTTCACCGCCCCGTCCGTGCATCGATGGCGGATGAGGAAAAGGGAATTGTGTCTTTCAAGAATTATTATGGCTTCCTGTCTCTCTCCCATCTGGCGGGACGATATGCCGTCGTCGCGGGCGATAAAACGTTGGCCCAAGGTGAAGTCACGCTGAACACGCCTGCCGGGGAAACGGAAGAAATCACCCTGAACCTGGGCGCTTATCCCCAAGGAGCGAAGCTGAACTTCATCTTTACCTTGAAAGAGGATACATCCTGGGCCAAAGCCGGGCACATCGTAGCGCTGGAGCAGCTTGATTTGGCTTTGGGCTGTGCCAAACCTGTTATTCATCTGCCCCGGAACAGCATGTCCCTGGAAAAGACCCACAGCGGCTGCATGGTGAAGGGCCAGGACTTCATGGTTTCCTTCAACCGTGAAGGCATGAGCGGCCTCACCTTCCACGGACTGAACCTGTTGGAAAGCGGCCTGCGGCCCAATCTGTGGCGCGCGCCCACCGACAATGACAATGGGTGGCCGAATATCTCAAAGAAATGGGAAGAGCTGGGCCTGAACAGGCTGCTGTGCCGCAGCGAATCCTTCAATGCTGCTCTTTCCGATCATGCGGCCATGATCGAAATCTCCGGCGTGTACGGGCAGAAGGTCATGCCTCCGCTGCTGCGCGTGACCCAGAAATACACCGTGACCGGCGAAGGCAAAATCAGCCTGAATCTCACCTATGCGCCGCTACGTGAAATCAAGGAATATTTGCCGAGGCTCGGCGTGCGCTTTGAAATGCCCCAGGGCTTTGACCGCCTGATCTGGGAGGGGCGCGGCCCGCACGAAAGCTACCCCGACAAGAAAACCGGTGCGCTGATCGGACGTTGGGAAACCACCGTGGACGAAACCCACGAGCCCTACGTCCGTCCCCAGGAAAACGGCGCGCATGAGGACACCCGTTTCGCCGCGCTGCTGAACAGCCGGGGCATCGGTCTGCTGGCAGCAGGGGAAAGCTTCTCCTTCTCCGCGCACCACTACACTCCCGAAATGCTCACCGCTGCCCAGCATACCATTGAACTGGGCCGCACCGAAAGTGTGACCTGGCTGATCGACGGCGCGATGGGCCCGCTCGGCACCGCCTCCTGCGGCCCGGAACCGCTGGACGAAGACCGGCTGTACCTGAAAGAAGCTCGCTCCTTCCGGTTCGCGTTCCTGCCCTTCGACGCGGAAACACTCTCCGTGGACGCCGCCGCCTGTGCGGTTCGATAAAGACGCCCTCAAATGCTCTCTCTTTGAGCAATCAAAAACCTCCCTGCCGCAGGGAGGTTTTTTGGTCATCTCAGCATCATCGTTCGGATGCCGAAGGCGGGCAGGTCGAATGTGTATGTGTCCGAAACGGTGAGGGGCACGGCGTTGCTTTCGTCAAATCCGCAGGCGCAGATTGTGCGTGGATGGGGGAGATGGAGGATTGCGCGCACAGCGCCGCCGCGGGTTTCCCACAGCCGGATCACAGTGCCGTTTCCTTCTTCCGCTGGCTTGATCGTTTCGATCAGGGCGTTTTCCGCCCAGATGCCTTCCGCGTTCATGCCTTTTCCGGGCAAAAGCAGCGGCGGGTAATTGTATGCGTATCCGTCCCGCGTGACGCCGCTAAGGGAGAAAGGCGCGTTATACACGCAAAGAGCATAAGAGAAGCGCTGCTGCCCGCGGTCGCAGGTATCGTCCGGCACGCAGGGGGCGTGGAGCAAAGTCAGCGCTACATCGCCCGCCTCACAGCTGACGCCCCAGACGGCCCGGTTCAGCAGGGCGACGCCCCTTGTGGCTTCAAACAGGGCGGAGTAATGATGATTGCACACTTCAAACCGGTCTTTGGCAAATTGCGTGGAGCGGTGCGCCGGGCGCTCGACATGGCAGAACTGCAATTCATGGATGGCGTTTTCGCAGTTCAGATTTGTTTCAAAGTGCGCTTTGAGCAGCTTGTGACGCTCCTGCCAATCGATGTTCAGGCTGAATTCGATTGTAGGTTCGCCCGTGCGGACGGTGATCGTTTCATCACAGACGCTTTGGCCGATCAGGTAGCGCACCTGCGCGGAGAACACGGGACTGTTTTCTCCGGAAATAATGAGCGATTGCGCGTGAACAGCGTCCAGGCGGTCCCGCGCGTAATCGGGAGACAGCTCCCAGGCGTCGTAAACAGGCTCCACATCCCGGTACAGCCTTAGGTCGTTCATCCGCATGCCGGGCTTTTGCAGCGGAAGGCCGGTGCGCAGGTCGGTCAGGTTTTCGATCGTTCCGTCATGACGCAAGATAAAGGACAGAACGCCGTTGTTCACCGCGTACCCTTCCTTGCAGGGACGCGCCTGCACCGCGCCGCCGTTCCGTATCAGGTCCGCGGCGCGAACCGGCAAAGCCCCGGAAGCCGGAAGGTCAGCATAGCCCGCCGCGCCGTCCGGCAGCGTGAGCCATTCCCGCCGGGCAAAGGGCAGGGTGTTGACAATGGTAAAATATCCCTCGGTTTCGTCATGAATGCCATACACTTCGCGCGCTGTTTCATTGATGATGTTTTGAACAGCGTTCAAAGCGCCGGTCAGGGCTTTTTCCGCTTCTTCGTGCACGTCGCGGATGCCAACGCCCGCGCAGATGTCGTGAAACTGGTGCAGCAGCAGCGTTTTCCAGGCGGCGGACAGCAAGGGCCTGTGTTTTGCCCGCGCGTCTTCTTCGCATTGGGAAAGCAGGAATTCCGCGTCGTGCAGCGCCTGTTCCAGCGCGCGAATGGCGGTTTTCGTTTTCCGCTGGGAGGTATAGGCGCCCCGGTGCCAGGCAAGGTACAGCTCCCCCCGCCACAGGTTTTTCCGGGCGTTTTCCGCTGCGCTTTCAAAGTGCTCCTGCAAGGAAGCCCATTCCGTGCGGGGCAGGCCCTCTAAATCCTGTTCCCTTCGCAGATATTCCAGCATGTCCCGCGTCGCCCCGCCGCCGCCGTCGCCAAAGCCGAAGGGATAAAGCAGGGCGTTGATATGCTCCCGCTGGCTCCTGTCCTTCTCCCAGCGGGAAAGCAGGCTGTCCGGCTCGGTGCGGGCGTTGCTTTTGAAGAAGGAGAGCGCCTGCACCCGCGAGCCGTCCGCGCCTTCCCAGATGAAATCCTGATAGGGGAAGCGTTCGCATTCCGGGTCGGCGCGCAGCAGCTTCTGCGTGGCGAAATAAGGCACGTCGAACGCCCGGAGCAATTGCGGCAGGCAGGGGGAAAAGCCAAAGGTGTCCGGCTGCCAGGCCACGCGGCTTTCCACGCCCAGCTTTTCCCGGAAACATTTTTTGCCCCACAGAAGCTGGCGCACCAGGCTTTCCCCGGAGGGAATGTTGGTGTCGCATTCCACGTAAAACGCCCCGTCCGCGCAGACCTGGCCGCTTTTCACGCGCGAAAGGAAGCGGGCGTATACCTCCGGGCTGCTTTCCTCCAGCATGCTCAGCAGCGCGGGTTCGCAGGCCAGGAAGCGGTATTCGGGGTATTCCTCCATCAGGGCAAGCTGGTTTGCGTAGGTGCGGACGGATTTGTGATATGTTTCCTCCATCGGCCACATCCAGGCGAGGTCAAGGTGGGACTGGCCGATCAGATGCAGCGTCGGCGCGGTGGAGCCGTTACGGCAGGCGAGCGCTTCCCGAAGGACTTCCCGGCCCTTGCGGTAATATGCGTTTCGTTCCTCCGCGGGCGCTTCCAGATCCACCGCGTGGGTGAATTCGTCCAGCGCTTCTTTGATTTTGCTTCTCCGCAGGCTGCCGTCCGGGAGCAGATCATGGAGACGGGTCAGGGTGTCCGCGTCCATGAACAATTGATAAGCGTCCTCGTTAAACAGCGCCAGTCGGCTTTCCTGCACCCGGCACTGCGGCGCGGTCACAGGAGGGATCGGCGTCCGTTCCGGCGGGCAGGGGCCAAGGTTTTCCAGCCGGGGGCCGTTCCCGGCGTAGCTTTCGATCAGCAGGCGGAAGGAAGCGTTCGCCGGAGCGCTGCGGAACAGCGTCACATAATCGTGCTCTTTGTCCACAGAACCCAATGCCTGCCCGTCCATGTACACTGACTGTTCCCCGCCCACGCCGCTGAGCAGCACGATCCTTTGCCCTTCGCAGCCTGCGGGCAGCGTAACATCGGCGCTGAACCAGCAGTATTCCCGATGCCTGCCCCAGCTTGTTCCCACGGGCATTGGAGCAAAGGGAAGCCGATCTGCCGCTCCGGGCGTGAGCCGGTCAAAGGTGGCGCAGCCGGAAAAAACGACGGGGATCAGCGGCTTGATGATCTGGTTTTTCAGTTCGTTCCGCCAGGCGTCCAGCCTTTCGCGGAACTTGCGGTTTTCAGGCATAGCGGTTCCTTTCTTGCGCTTAAGATACTGGTTCTGCATTCTATTGTACATCTTTTTCTGAATTTGTAAAGCGAGCGCTGTCCAAAGCCCAGGGCAATCGATAATTGCGATATTATGAAGATTTTGATGTATACTGTCTCATAATCGTTATTTATTGCTCGCCCAACTAAATCATGAATTATCTGCGGGCGATAAATCGGTCCATCCTGCGTCACTCAACCTTGAAATACCTCCAGTATTCCTGCGGTTTCGTTCCTTGTCTGGAACGATTTCTCATCCCGCATCTGAAT
>JAFWQM010000215.1 GCA_017509065.1 Clostridia bacterium | reverse complement strand
CCTTTCAACATTTCTATCTTTTCCAGTTCTTTGAGGGCCGCAGGGACTGTCATGAAGTTCTGCTTCTTTTCCATCCGGGCCATCTCTTCCCGAAGAAGCACATAGATTCTGCTTCGGATAATCGTTGCGACAAAACCAATGGAAAGTACGGCGTCATACTGGAAGCCGCTGTACAACGTGCTGGAAGTAATGGGAATACCATCAATGGTTGTTAATGCCCAGCATATGAAGTCAGTTCCAGGAAGAAAGACTGACGTAAAAGATGCAGAATGGATAGCAGATCTTTGCCAGCACGGCTTGCTGAAGGCAAGCTACATACCTGACAAAGATCAGCGGGAACTGCGGGAATTGGTCAGGTATCGGAAAAGCCTGATTGAGGATCGTGGACGCGAGATCAACCGACTTCAGAAAATGCTTGAAGGCGCCAACATTAAGATATCTGGAACAATCAGGGATATCAGCGGGATGAGCGGGCGATGTGTTTTGGAAAAAATCATCCAGGGTGAAAAGATCGATGCGGCTGTCTACGATGATCTTTACAAGAATAAAGCTATCGCCCATAATCTCAAAGCCAGCAAGGAGCAGATCATAGCCGACTTGAACGGTGTTTTATCAGATCTTCAGCGAAAGATGATGAAGGAACTGATCTTGCACCTTGATGAATTGGATGCGCACATCAAAAATCTGGACGATGAAATCAATAATTTTATGACTCCGGATGAAAAAACAGCTTCCGAACTGATTCAGGCAATTCCAGGCATAGGAAACGCCAGCGCTCAGGCGATTATCTCCGTGATAGGAACTGACATGAGCCGTTTCCCAACGGATCGTCACATTTCAAAATGGGCGGGTCTTTGTCCGGGAAATAACGAGAGCGCAAAAAAGCGAAAATCCGGTAGAACGACAAAAGGCAATCAAGTGTTGAGGACAACGTTGGTCAATTGTGCTCATTCAGCGATGAAAGTAAAAGATTCATATTTCAGCGCCCAGTTTTCCCGGATCTGCGCGCACCGAGGGACAAAACGTGCATACGTCGCAGTAGCTCATTCTATGTTAATCGCTATCTATCATGTACTTTCTACTGGTGAGGTATTCAAAGATCTCGGAAACAATTATTATGATCAGTTCAACAAGGAACGTAAGGCCAAAAGTATGGTCAAAAGATTGAATGCATTAGGCTATGAAGTGACGCTTGCCACCGTTGCTGCGACGGCCTGATTTATACGGTTGAAAGTGTACAGATGCATACCAAGGGATAAGTCTGCCCTTTTTGCGATTCGTGGATAAGAAGGTTTCACAGTAAACTTAGAACAACGGATTTCATACGAAGTATACGATAGCACCTTCTGAAACCGCTTGAAATCAGGGTATTTACGGTCAGGGGGTGCATTTGAGTTTTTTAGAGCGGTAGTTTTTCCCTTGAGACAGTGGTTTTGCCAAGGAAGTATTATCGTAGTATAGTATCAAAGTATAACCGTGTTATCGTATTATCGTTTCCAAGTATTGACGGGCTATCGTGGTATAGTTTCCAAGTATAATCGTATTATCGTATTATCGTTTTCAAGTATAGCTGGGCTATCGTGGTATAGTTTCCAACATTTAATCGTGTTATCGTATTATAGTGTTCAAGTTTACCGAGGTTGAAGGAATCTTTGAGGAGGCTATCGTGTTATAGTGTTTGGTATGACTATGCGGACTATCCCGTATTTTGAAAAAAGAAAACTGGTTCTTGACTTTTTGGCTGTTCAGAGTAAATATAACAGCCGAAAAGAAAGGGGGCGATAAACTTCTTCCTGAAATGGAAACGAAAGCATTTATTTATTTGACAGACGAATAAGCGTGTTTCCCCGTCGCCATCAGACTACGTGACAAGATCCCGGTTCACGTTGGCGCTGGGGTCCCGCTGTTTGAGCAGCTTTGGCGACATGCCAAACTTCTTTTTAAACTGGCGGCTGAAATAATACGCGTCACAAAAGCCGTAGTTCAGAGCCACGTCCTTAACGCTGTGCTGTCCGGTGCGCAGGTCGCGATAGGCGGCTTCCAGCTTATAATCCAGCTGGTACTGATGAATGCTTTTGCCGGTAATCTCCCGGAAGCGGGCGGACATGGTGCGCACGTTCATCTTCACGATATCGGCCAGCTCGTCCAGGCTGTACATGATTTCCGGGTGCTTTTTAAACAAGGTGATCACGGCGACCGTCCATTCCTCCTTTCCGGTCTGGTTTTCCATGCTGATGGCAGCCAGCTCATCCAGCAGCAGATTGACCAGCAGCGTCAGCCTGCGCTCCTTAGCGGGGCGGTGGGACCAGTACACGTCCACGATGCCGTTGATCAGCTTGGTGCAGGCGTTGTTCTGGCCGCAATGGATCAGGGTGGGCAGGATCACCATGTCCGTTTCACTGCTGGCGGCCACTTCCTCCCTGGTCACCGTCGTTTTCTTCTGATCCCCCGGCAGAACGTTCATGTGAATGAAAATATTCCGCATATTGACCGTGCAGAGCCCGGTGCCGTAATGATGGCTTCCTGCCCGGAGAAAAAGCAAATCCCCCGCCTGCACGGTAAAGGATTCGTCGTCCTGGGCGATGGGCTGCTCGCCGCTGAAAATATATAATAAATCGTGTTCCTGCAGAACCCGGTCGGGATGCGTTTCCGGCCGGGGATACACGTTGGTGCCGCACAGGGTGACCTGCCGCCGGTCCGAAAGAGGAAGCACCGTGTAGCTCATTTGATTTCCTCCCAATACCTCATGTATCTTCCGAAAAGTCCATCTTTTTTCACTGGTTTTGATTATATCAGATAAATCAGGAAGACACAAGGGGAAAATAGGTCATTCTTTATACAGCGGGGAAATCGAGGCCTGAGGCTTTCGTTTGTTGCTCTTTCCATGTTTATCTTTTGTATTTGAAACCGTTTTATTCATTGCTGTATATGACGAACTTATTACCCAAATTTACATCTTTTTTCTCGTTTTTCCATTGCCAAAGCTCACGCAATTATTGTATGATATAGTCAGCGAATGGTCGAGAAGGTATGCGGCCGTTCAAACAAATCAAACAGGAGGAAAGAGACATGAAGAAGATCGTCGCTTTATTGCTGGCCGCCATGATGCTGCTGAGCATGGTGTCCCTGGTCAACGCCGAAGGCGAGAAAGTAAAGCTGAAGGCCGTTTTCATCGCCCATCCCCTCACGCAGAGCGTGTACGACATGGAATGGCTGATGGAAATCGAGGAAGAAGCCGGTGTCGACATCGAATGGGAACAGATTTATACCGACTGGAACCAGGTGAAGTCCACCCGGTTCGCCTCCGGCGACATCCCGGATCTGCTGTTCAACGCCACCAGCGACAGCGATTACACCACCTATGACGGTCTGTTCATGGAGCTGACTGATCTGATCGACCAGTATGCTCCCAACGTGAAGGCCATGTTTGAAGAAGAGCCCGATACCCTGGCCCTGGCCAAGCTCGGCGACGGCCGCATCTTCGCCACCCCCAAGTTCCAGGGCAAGTGGCCGGACTGCAACGGCGTCATGTTCATCAACAAGACCTGGCTGGACAAGCTGGGTCTGGAAAAGCCCACCACCCTGAGCGAGCTCAAGAACGTGCTGATCGCCTTCCGTGACAATGACGCCAACGGCAACGGCAATCCCTCCGACGAAGTGCCCATGGACTTCAACGGCTGGTTCGGCGGCGCTTATTCCCTGAGCAACCTGATCGGCTCCTGGGGCATTCAGCTGGTCAACTGGGCCTATGACGGCTACTTTGCCGAGGGCGGCGTGATCAAGAACTACGCCGTGGACGAGCGCTACAAGGCCATGATGAGCTACCTGGCCGACCTGAACGCCGAGGGCCTGATCAACCCCAACGCCATCACCAACGACTACTCCATGTTCCAGTCCCTGTCCCGCGGCGACTCCGACGGCAACGCGCTGGTCGGCGTGGTGCTGGGCTGGGAAGAAACCGACAAGTTCGGCCCCACCCTGTACAGCCAGTATGAGCCCTGCGGCCCCTTCATCGATGATATCGACGACCTGGCCACCTCCGAACCCCGCTGGACCTATGACTTCTCCGGCCTGAACATGAGCAGCAACCGCGTGGCCATGAGCGCCAAGTGCGCCGATCCGGTCGCCGCCATGAAGTTCATCGACAAATTCTATGAGCCCCAGCGCTCCGTGGAAGGCCTGTTCGGCGGCGTGACCGACGGCAACCTGGCCATCGCGGGCGAAGACCACTATGTGGTTCTCGATCCTCCGGAAGAAGCCCACACCGACAACGGCACCTGGAAGTGGACCTCCACCTTCGCCGACAACGCGCCTATGTACATCCGCCGCGCCACCCAGATCGACATGGCCAAGGATATGGCCTTCGCCCTGGCGGAACGCGAACAGTACAAGGAAGCCATTGCCCGCATCGACATGGACAATGAATACTATCCGCAGTTCCTGATGAAGTATTCCGTGGAAGACCAGAACACCCTGGCCCAGCTGCAGGTCGGCGTCACCAGCGTGACCGACAGCTGGTGGGGCCTGTGGCTGACCGGCGAAGCTGACATCAACGACACCTGGGAAGACTATGTGGCGGAAGTGAACGCCAACGGTCTGCAGGAGATCCTGGCGATCCGTCAGGCCGCCTATGACGCCTGGAAAGCGCAATAACATCTGATTGACTCAGGCGGGATGCAGGCAACTGCATCCCGTCTTCCATTGGGAGGCGTGATCAATGACAGCAGTACATCTCTCCAAACGGAAAAAAACGAGCCGCGGCATCGGCTATGATCTCAAAAAGGACTGGCAGCTGTGGATCATGCTGCTGCCGGCGATCGTGTATATCTTCCTGTTCTGCTATATGCCCATGTACGGCGCGCAGCTGGCTTTCCGCAAGTATGATTTTACGAAGGGCATCTACGGCGGCGAATGGGTCGGGTTCAAATACTTTACCGATTACTTCAACAGCGCCATGTTTTCCACCACGCTGCGCAATACCTTCATCATTTCCCTGTGCAGCATCGTGTTCGGTTTCCCGGCCCCCATCGTACTGGCCATCATCATCAACCAGATCAAAAACAGCAAATGGAAGCGCACCCTGCAAACCATGGTGTACATCCCCTACTTCATTTCCGTGGTGGTGCTGGTATCCATGCTGAACGTGCTGTTTGCCAAGAGCGGCGGCGTGCTGAGCGATTTCCTGAAATCCCTAGGCATCGTGCCCCAGAACGCCAACCTGTTGGGCCAAAAGCAGTATTTCGTGTGGATGTACGTGGGCAGCGGCATCTGGCAAAGCATGGGCTGGAATAGCATTATCTATATCGCCGCCCTGTCCTCGGTGGACGTGCAACTCTATGACGCTGCGAAGATCGACGGGGCCAACGCCTGGCAGCGGGTGATCCACATCGAATTCCCCGTGCTGGTGCCCACCATCATGATCCTTTTGATCATGAACATGGGCAGCATCCTGAACGTCGGCTTCGATAAAGTGTTCCTGATGCAGAACACGCTGAACAAGCAGAACTCCGAGGTTATTTCCACTTATGTGTACCATCTGATGGCCCCCACCACCGGCGCGCCTCAGTTCAGCCTGGCCACCGCCGTGGGCCTGTTCACCAATGTGGTCAACTTCGCCTTCCTGATCGCGACCAACTACATCAGTAAGCGCGTCACGGGCTCCGGCCTGATGTAAGGAGGTGCGGCAAGATGGCAAACAAGAATGAAATGACCGTGGTCAATAACAAGTACCGGATCAAGGAGCGGGATATTTCCGACCGCATTTTCCACATCTCTGTGCTGGTGCTGTCCATCCTGTGCTTCATCGTGATCCTGTACCCGCTGTGGTTCGTGGTCATCGCGTCCATCAGTAATTCCGATATGGTGAACCGGGGCGAAGTGGTGTTCTGGCCCAAGGATATCCGCTTCTACGGCTTCCAGCAGATTTTCCAGGATGCCCGTATTCTGACCGGCTACCGCAATACCCTGCTTTACGTGGTGGGCGGTACGCTGCTCAACATGATCGTCACCATGCCCGCGGCCTATGCCCTGAGTCGGCCGGACTTCAAAGCGCGCAACAAGGTGATGCTCTATTTCGTGTTCACCATGTATTTCTCCGGTGGCCTGGTGCCCACCTACATGCAGATCAACAACCTGGGCCTGATCAACACGCCCTGGATCCTGCTGGTGATGGTGCTCATCAACACCTATAACCTGATCATTGCCCGCACGTTCATCCAGAATACTATCCCCAACGACCTGTACGAATCCGCCTCCCTGGATGGGTGCAGCCATTTCCGCTTCTTCTGGAGCATCGTGCTGCCGCTGTCCAAGGCCATCATTTCCGTGGAAATGCTGTATTACGCCGTGTTCCATTGGAACGATTATTTCAACGCCCTGATCTACACCTCCAACAACGATATCCAGCCCCTGCAGATGGTGCTTCGCCGCATCCTGCTGCAAAACGAAGCCTTCGCCAACGGCAATGGCGGCGTGCAGGGCGGTTATGCCCAGTCTTCCGCCGACCAGGTGAAGTACGCTGTGATCATTGTGTCCACCGTGCCCATCCTGTGCGTGTATCCCTTCATCCAGAAGTATTTTGAAAAAGGCGTGATGATCGGCGCTGTCAAGGGCTGATCCATTCACAGAATAAAAAGGGGGTATTCCGGTCTGGATACTCCCTTTTTGATAGGAGAAAAGCTATGATTCCATACAAAATGAAAGCTGCGGATTACGGCCGTGTCACCCTGCTGGACAGTCCCTTCAAGGATCAGCGGGACGAAACCCTGGAATTGTATCTAGAGCATCCCTCCAACGACGATATCCTCCACCGTTACCGTCTGCGGGCAGGCATCCCCTCCACTGCGCAGGGTATGGTGGGCTGGGGGCCATCCATCGGCCAGTATTTGGGCGCGTATGCCAAGTGGTATCGGAACACGGGTGACGAGCGAGTGAAAGCCAAAGCCATGGATTTGTTCCACGGCTGGGTCGAATGCGTAGAAAAGAATGAAGCGATTCTGGATTGCGGCACCTATATGTGGGAAAAGTTCCTGGGCGGGTTCCTGGACATGTACGAATTCATGGGCGCGGAGGAAGTGAAGCCCTGGATCATGCGGATCACCCAATTTGCCAAAGCCAAATTCATTACCGATATTCCCCGGGATGGATTGCAGGACGAGCGGATGTTCGGCCAGATCGAATGGTACACTCTGCCGGAAAATCTGTTCCGCGCTTATCAGCTGCTGGGGGATGAAATTTATCTGGACATGGCGAAGGATTGGCTCTATCCGTATCTGTGGGATAAGCTGGCCGAGGGACGGGACAATGTAGGCCCGCGCCACGCCTACAGCCATGTGAACAGCCTGTCCTCCGCCGCGCGGGCGTATATCGTTACGGAGGACAAGCATTATCTGGACGTGATCGAGCACGGCTATGACGCTCTGACCCACCGCCATATCTACGCCACGGGTGGCTATGGCCCCGGCGAAACGCTGTTCGGGGAAGATCCCGGCTATCTGGGAAACGCCGTGCTGCCCACCTGGGACAATCAGCTGACCCGCACAGGCAAGCTGACCTATAAAAATTTTGTAGGCACGATTTCCACCCGCTCCGACGCCTGGGGCTCCTGTGAAGTGAGCTGCTGCAGCTGGGCGGTATTCAAGCTGTGCAACTATCTGCTGCAGGTAACGGGAAACGCCAAGTACGGCGACTGGTGCGAAAAGCTGCTCATCAACGGCACCCTGGGCCAGCCCCCCGTCACGCCCAAGGGGCAGATCCTGTATTACGCCAGCTATTTCCTGGACGGCGCGCTGAAATCCTATGAGGATCGGCGCTTGCAGCACATGGGCCAGAACTTCGTCTGGCAGTGCTGCACCGGCACCTTCCCCCAGGATACCGCGGAGTACGCCAACATGATCGCCTATTTCGATGACCAGGGCGTATCCGTCAGCCAGTTCATCCCGGCGAAGATCAGCTTTACCGTGAAAGGCGCGGATGTGACCCTCATCAGCGACGGGGATTTCCCCTGCAAGCCCGAGGTACATTTCCGGGTGGAAGCGCAAGCACCCGCTTCCTTCCGTCTGCGGCTGCGCGTACCGGACTGGGCCACGGAAGAAAGCCGAGTGTTTATCAACGACGTGGAGCAGTCCGCATCCATTCGGCCCAACGAGTGGCTCACCCTGGAAAGGACCTGGCAGAACGGGGATGAAGTGACCCTCCGCCTTCCCTACAAGCTGCGGTTCAAGGCAGTCGATCCAGAGCATCCCAATGTGGTGGCCCTGTGCTACGGCCCGCTGGTGCTGTGCTGCGATGAAATGACCGTGCTGGTGGGCGATCAGGCGCATCCAGAAACCTGGTTCGAGCCCGTACCCGGCGAAGATAACACATTCCGCACTCTGCCCGGCCACAGCGGTTTCTACCATCACATCTGCCGCACCTTCAAGCCCTACTATACGGTTGGCCTGATGCAGTGGTACTACGTGTACAACCGCATTTATCCCGATATGGAAACCCTGGATCGGGAGCACCAGGGGACGTAATGGGATGCGGGGGAAAAACAAGTGTAACTGTTCAGCCGTCACTAAATGGACATTTAAAACACTTTAGTTTAAGAGTACAGTCTACAGAGTTCAGATTTATATAGTTTACCGGAGTAGCCTTTGTTGTCATTCTGAGCAGGCCGACGAAGGTGGCCGTGGCGAAGAATCTACTTCCTACCATTGCTTTCCGGAAAGCCAATTTGAAGGGAGATTCTTCGCGTCCGGATACGCTCAGAATGACAGTGTTAGTTGAGTAGTGAAATGTTTATACGTGACTTTTTATACGTAAAGTATATTATCTGTACTCTGCACTCTGAACTCTGTACACTAAACGCAAGTGTTTTAAAGTGCTCATTTAGTGAATACGACGAATGATTTATATAATTGGAGGCGAAGGACTCATGGACTTTTTTGAAATCAGCGGGCAAGCGCTGCTGTGGCGGAATCACGGCGAAACGCTGTGCATTGAGCCCTGGGGAGCAGACAGCCTGCGGGTACGTTCCGTACCGATGGGGGAACTGCAAGACGACCGGTTCGCGCTGCTGGATGCCGCCCCCTGCGAGGATGTGGAAATCAAGGTAAACGACGAAACCCACGCCATTATCCGCTGCGGAAAAATCACCGCGCGGGTGGAGGTGCGCGGCTGGAAGCAGCGGGCGCACATCACGTTTGTCAACCAGAAGGGCGAAACGCTGCTGGAGGAAACCGACGGGGAAAACGCGCTGGTACTGAACGCCCGGAAGTTTGAGCCCATCCTGGGCGGCGACTACGCCCTGACCGCCACCTTCCAAGGCGCAGACGGCGAACACATTTACGGCATGGGCCAATACCAGGAAGAATACCTGGACTGGAAGGGCTGTACTCTGGAGCTGGCCCACCGCAATTCCCAGGCCAGCGTGCCCATGTACATTTCCAGCCGGGGCTACGGCTTTCTGTGGCACAACCCCGCCATCGGCACAGTGTCCTTCGGCCGCAACCGCACCACCTGGCACGCCGACACCACCAAACAGCTGGATTACTGGATCACTGCCGGGGATACGCCCAAGGATATCAGCCGCAATTATGGCCGCGCCACGGGCTTTGTGCCCATGATGCCGGAATACGGCCTGGGCTTCTGGCAGTGCAAGCTGCGCTACTGGAATCAGGAGCAGCTTTTAAGCGTTGCCAGAGAGTACAAAAAACGCAATCTGCCCATCGACGTGATCGTGTGCGACTTTTTCCATTGGCCGCGAATGGGCGACTACCGTTTCGATCCGGAATTCTTCCCGAACCCGGCCGCCATGGTGAAGGAGCTCAAGGACATGGGCATTGAACTGATGGTGTCCGTGTGGCCCCAGGTGGCGCTGACCAGTGAAAACTATGAGGAAATGCGCCAGCAGGGCTTGCTGGTGCGGGCGGAATACGGCGAGCAGATCGGCATGCGGTTCGTGGAGGATTCCATGTTCTTTGACGCTACCAATCCCCGCACCCGGAAATACGTGTGGAAAAAGATCAAAAAGAATTATTACGACCTGGGCATCCGGGTGTTCTGGCTGGACGAGGCCGAACCCGAATACGGCACCTATGATTTCAAAGCCTACCGTTACCACATCGGTCCCAACCAGCAGGTGGGCAATGTGTGGCCCCAGTATTACGCCCGAGTGTTCTACGAGGGCATGAAGGAGGCCGGGCAGGAGAACCCGGTCAATCTGCTGCGCTGCGCCTGGGCGGGCAGCCAGCGGTACGGCGCGCTGGTGTGGAGCGGCGACATCATGAGCGATTGGAGCTACTTCCGCCGCCAGATCTGCGCGGGCCTGAACATGGGCGCGGCGGGCATCCCGTGGTGGACGACAGACATTGGCGGCTTCCACAACGGCTGGATCGACAGACCTGAATTCAAAGAGCTGCTCATCCGCTGGTTCCAGTGGGGCTGTTACTGCCCCGTCATGCGCATCCACGGCGACCGCAAGCCCATGGAGCACGTATACCGCAAGGACGGAACCGAAGTCCTGCCCTCTGGCGCGGACAACGAGGTGTGGAGCTTCGGGGAGGAAGCCTATGAAATTTTGACCAAGTATCTCCGCCGCCGGGAAGAACTGCGGCCCTACGTGCGGGAGCTGATGCGACAGGCGCATGAGGACGGTACTCCCCTCATGCGGGCCATGTGGTACACCTTCCCGGATGATCCCGCCTGCGCGGATATCAAGGATCAGTACATGTTCGGCGATCAGTACCTGGTGGCTCCTGTCCTTGCTCCCGGCCTTCGGGAAAGGAAGGTGTATGTGCCTGTGGGAACCTGGCGGAACGTGGACACGGGCGAAACGGTTTCCGGCGGACAAATGATCACCATTCCCGCGCCGATTGAAGTGATTCCCGTATTGGAAAAATGTCATTGATGTATGTATTGGTAAATAAAGATGCCAAAAATACTTACACCATTGGAGACAGCTCTTTTTGACACCTGATTATGCCTTTTGCACGAGAATGCGGTTGATACACGGCAGTCTGATTAATTTGTTTATCTTTTGACTACAGTTGCCCCAAAGTTCTGGCACGATTATTTTCACCGTGCCAGAACTTTTGAGTCTTGCGCATAATCAAAAAAGCGCCTCAATGGTGGGCGCTTTTCCTTTGCAGTCAGAGGAATGAACTATTCGACGGTGAATGTTGTGCAATCTTCAGTTGCGCCTCTTTGCTGAGATATTCCATCATATTCTCTATGTCCTCTTCGCTGTATGTGCCTTTCGATGAGAGGGCTGCCTTATCCAGTACATCCTGTCCCACTAGCCCTGAC
Organism: Clostridia bacterium; assembly: GCA_017509065.1. The sequence goes on along the minus strand of JAFWQM010000215.1, from coordinate 262 downwards.
AGTCTTTCGATGTCATTAGCAGCGGTAGCGATATGCTCAAACATGGTTTCATAATCACAATAGGAGAGCTGAAAAAACAAAGATTTGGTAAATAAATAAAATGGTAAATTACATTTTTTTACTGCCATACCTTCTGCTGAAACGTATATAATAATGTCAAGGCACAAAACATGCCAATAATAAATCAAAAAGGAATGGATAATATTATGAAGAACACCAAGATCGAACTGGGAATGGAAGAGCTGGAACTGGTGAATGGTGG
>JAFWQM010000028.1 GCA_017509065.1 Clostridia bacterium | reverse complement strand
GGGCGGAAAAACCGCAAGGTAGGAAAATTTCATCTGGTCGTCTTCGCTCCCGCCTGAAATGTTCTGGACAGGGCCTTCCGGCCTTTCCAGGGCTACCGCCCGGCCTTCACTGAAAATCATCCACTGGATGATTTTCCGGGCCTTCCGGCCCGGCCTCCGCTGAAAACCAGCCCAAGGGCAGGTTTTCCGGGCGTTTCGGCCCCTCGCGGCGTACATGCTGCCGCTGCGGATTACAGTTAAGGGGAGTACCCCTTAACAATCCCCCATTAACGCAATTTCATCAATGCTTCAACAACTTTTCGGTTTTTGGCGGGTTTCTTCTTTATTGATTTGTATATCCGATTATGGTATTATATTTGTGGCAGAAAAAGCTCTGCGGAGCAGAATGGGAAAGAATGAACGGGTTCGCGGATGATGGAATTAAAGGATTTGAAAGGGCTGGGGAAAACCCGGCTGGAAACGCTGAATAAAGCGGGAATCGTGACGCTGACTGACCTGCTGCTGACTCTGCCTGTTCGCTATCAGGACACGTCGGTCACGACGCCCCTTGGCGAAATCGCGCCGGGGATGGAGGTTTGCGTGTCGGGGTTTCCCAAGGCCGCGCCGCGTTTGAGCCGGTTTCACGGACTCACGTCGGTGACCCTGCGGCTGTGCGACGAAACGGGCGGGCTGCCTGTGGTTTGGTACAACCAGCCGTGGATGCAAACCACCGTTCACCCCGATGAACTGCTCACGCTGTACGGCCGGATCGACCGGGATAAGCAGGGCCGCGTCCGCATGGTAAGTCCCACCATTGTGAAGGAACGCGGCATTCTGCCCATTTACCGCGCGCTGTCCGGCATCCAGCCAAGGACCATGCGCGATCTGATCCGTCAGGTGCTGACACAGCTGGAAGACTGCTGCCCGGAAACGCTGCCGGAAATCCTGCGGGTAAAGTACCATCTGTGCGAGAGGAACTTTGCCCTGCGTCAGGCGCATTTTCCCGAGACGCGGGATCATCTTGCGATTGCCCTGCGCCGCGTTTCCTTTGAAGGCATGCTGCTGTACCAGACCGCCGCCGCGTCGCTGCGCGGCGAACGCGCCAGGGGTATCGTGATTGACGTGCCGGGAAACGCCCCCGGCGCGTATTGGGCGTCTCTCCCCTTTCCGCCCACCAACGCGCAGAAGCGGGTGCTGGATGAAATCGCGAACGACCTGAAATCCAGACAGGCCATGGGCCGGATGGTACAAGGCGACGTGGGCTGCGGCAAAACGGCGCTGGCCTTTGGCGCCATCGCATTGACGGCACGGGCGGGATTTCAGTCCGCGCTGATGGCCCCCACGGAAATTCTGGCCCGCCAGCATCTGGAAAGCGCAAAAGCCATCCTGGAACCGCTGGGCATCGGCTGCGGGCTGCTGGTGGGCGGCATGAAGGCGAAGGAGCGTAGGGAAGCGCTGGAAAAAATCGCGTCCGGGAAGTGGATGGCGGTGATCGGTACCCACGCTCTGATTTCGGAAGGCGTGGAATATAAAAACTTAGGTTTGGTCATCACTGACGAACAGCACCGTTTCGGGGTTCGCCAGCGCCGGATGCTGAGCAAAAAAGCGGTTTCCGCGGAGGAAGCGCCTAACGAGCTGGTGCTGTCCGCAACGCCGATCCCACGCACGCTGGCCCTGGTGCTGTACGGCGATCTGGATCTGTCCATTGTCGATGAGCTTCCGCCCGGGCGCACGCCTGTGAAAACGCGCATGGTGCCGGAGGATAAGCGGGACGGCCTGTATTCCTTTATCATCAAGGAAGCCTCCGAGGGCAGACAGACTTACATCGTCTGTCCGCTGGTGGAGGAAAGCGAAATGATCGACGCCCGCAGCGCGCAGGACACCTACGCCGAGCTGTGCAACGGCCCGCTCAGAGATTTGCGCGTGGGCCTGACCTACGGCGAGCAGGACGCGGACGAAAAGGCTGAAACGATCCGCAAGTTCGCCTCGGGTGAGCTGGACGTGCTGGTATCCACCACGGTGATCGAGGTGGGCGTCAACGTGCCCTCCGCCACGGTGATGGTGATTGAGAACGCTGATCGCTTCGGCTTAAGTCAGCTTCACCAGCTTCGCGGGCGCGTGGGACGCGGCGCGAAGGAAAGCTGGTGTTTCCTGATGGCTTCCCCCAACGAACGGCTGAAAACGCTCTGCGAAACCAACGACGGCTTTAAAATTGCCCAGAAGGATCTGGAACTTCGCGGCCCCGGCGATTTCCTGGGCACCCGCCAGCATGGGGACACGCTCATTCCCGGCATGGCACTGGGCGCGGACGTGCAGATGCTTGAAGAAACCAGCCAATGCCTCAAATGGGTCCGCTCACCGGGCTACGAGGAGGAATGGGCGCAGCTGAAGGAAAGCGCTCAAAACGCGTTTGCCAAAGCGCTGGATGAAATTGCGATGAACTGAGGAGGAAGCCATGCTCAGAGTGCTGGGAGGCAACCAGGAAGCGCTTCGGCGGTATCTGCTTGATCTGGCCGCGCCGGGCGGAAAAATGATCGTGATCGTGCCGGAACAGTATACGCTGCAAACGGAGCGGGAACTGATGGACGGCCTGCACGCCAAGGGTTTTTTTGATTTGGAAGTGCTCTCCCCTTCCCGCCTGACCGAACGCGTTTTTTCTCTCGCCGGGTCGGACGGAAAAGTGCGCATCGACCAGCGGGGCAAACAGTTTGCCGTGGCGCGGGCGATGCTGCTGTGCAAAAAAAAGCTACGGTATTACGAAAGCGCCACGGAAAAGCAGGGATTCATTGAGCGCATCGGCACGGTTATTGCGGAGTGCAAGCAGGCGGGCGTGACACCGGAGGCTCTTTCAGCTTACGCCGAATCCCTCCCTGACGGAGCGAGCAAGGACAAATTCCGGGATCTGGCCCTGCTCTATGACGTTTATTCCCGCCAGATGGCAGGTCAGTTCGTGGACGGCGAAGACGTGGTGGACAGTATGCTGCTGCGGCTTTCCGACAGCGGCATTATTAACGGCGTGCGCGTGGCGGTGTATGGCTTTGATACGCTGACGGGCCAGATGATCCGTCTGCTCGTGAGCGCCGCGCTGCTGACGGAACAGGTGGAAGCGCTGGTCATCATGGGCCAGGAGGACATGTTTTCCCCCGTGCGCCAAAGCGTCACACGGCTATGGAAAGCGGCGGAGGAGGCGAATATCCCCTTCGCGTCTGTCCAGCTTCCCTTCTTCGAAGCAGGCAGGGCGAAGGAACTGACCCATCTTTCCCTGCAATATCTGCAATCCTCCCCCGCGCCTTACCAAAATATCCCCGCCGCCATTCGCCTGTATGCCGCGCCGAGCCCGTACTTTGAAGCGCACTTCGCAGCGCAGGAGATGACCCTGCTGCATGAGCGCGGTATGGCGTTCGGTGATATGGTTGCAGTGCTGGGCGACCCCAAATTCATGGGAGTTCTGTCCATGGTGCTGGCTTCCTATCGCATTCCTTGTTATATCGCCCGTAAAATGCCCGCCGCCGCGCACGGAGCCTGCCGCTTTCTGCTCTCTTCCCTGCGCGCGATAGCCGAAGGATACCCGGCGGAAGAAATGCTTTCGGTCATCAAGTCCGGCTACGCGCCTGTATCCGAGGAAGAAGCGTGGCGGATGGAAAACTATATCCAGTCCTACGGCATCCGCGGCAAGCTGTGGCTGGAGCCCTTCAAACGCGGAACCCCGGAGGAGTGCGCCGCGCTGGAAAACGCAAGGCAAAGCCTGATCACCCCGTTGCATGCCATGCGCGAAGCGATGAAGGCAGCGCAGGATTCCGCCCAGGCGCTTCAGGCGGTGTACGCTTATCTGGAGGCCGCCGAAGTATACGCGCGCCTGCTCGAAAACCAGGAAGAACTGACGAACAGGAATATGCCTGCAGAGGCGATGCAGATTCAGCAGCTTTGGGAGGCGGTCATGCAATTGCTGTCCCAGGCAGAAGCACTGCTGGGCGCAGTCCGGGTTTCACCCCGGCAGCTCGCCTCCTGGCTGGAAGCCGGGCTGGACGCCTGCGAGCTCTCTTCCCTTCCGCCTACCGCTGACGCCGTAATCTGCGGCATGATCGGCAACCTGCCGCTGAGCCGTCCCAAAGCGCTGTTCCTCATGAACATGACGGACAGCCTGCTTTCCGGCCGCGGCGCGGGCCTGCTGACAGAGAAGGAACAGGAAGATGCGCAGGATTCCCTGAACGCGTACTTATCCATCGACGATGAAGGCCAGGACGCCCTGTCCCAGCTGGATGTATGGAAAACTGTTTCCGCCCCGACGGATATGCTGTATCTCACCCGTTCCCTCGCCACGCAGGACGGCGGCGCACTGCGGCCTTTCCCCCGCCTTGCACATATCCGCGCCATTTTCCCCGGGCTGGTGGAAGAAGGCAGCGTCAGCCAGCGCTATGCCGCGCCGCTGCCCCTGGCTCCCGCGCCGACGTTTGACGCGTTTGGCGTGAAAATGCAGGACGGGCCTCTTTCCGGTGAATGGCTGGAAGCCTGGAAATATCTGAGCAACGCGCCGGAAACAAAAGGACAGGCTGAAGCGCTGATAAACTCATTTCTGCCCGTGCGTGACGCGCCTGCACTTCCGCGGGAGGTGGCCCACGCCCTGTTCATGGAGCGGGTGATGTCCGTCAGCCGCCTGGAAAACTTCGCCGTCTGCCCCTACAAGCATTTCGTGGATCAGGGCCTGTCCCCAAAACCAAGAAAGGAATGGGCGCTGACGCCGATTGACGCGGGGAACTTTTACCACAGCGCGCTGGAGGGGTTTACTCGCCTGCTGCCCACCATTCCACACTGGCCCAGGATCGACAAAAAAACCTGCGACGCAGTGGTGGACAAGGCCGCCGAACCGCTGTTCAATGACCTGCTGGCGGGCGTGATGGGCGAAAGCTCCCGGATGCGGTCGCTGGGCGAAAAATATAAGCGGGTGCTGCGCCGCGTCGCCTGGACATTTACGAAAGGCGCGAGACAGAGCGCCTTCACGCCCGAAGGCGCGGAGGTCAAATTCGGCTTTCCCGGCGGGATCCCGCCGATCGAACTGACACTGAAAGACGGCACAAAGGTGTTCGTCCGGGGAAAGATCGACCGCATCGACCGCTACGCCGGAGACGAGGGCGTATTCCTGCGGGTGGTCGATTACAAGTCTGGTTCCGAAAAGCTGAGCCCTGCAAAAATCTTCTGGGGCGCGCAGCTGCAATTGCTCCTCTATCTCCAGGCCGCGCTGACCTGGGAGGAGGATGCAGAACCTGCCGGCGCGTTCTACATGCACGTGGCTGACCCGCTGCTGCCCACCGAAGAAGAAACAGAGCAGATCGAGGACGCGCTTGCCCGGGCGCTGTGCCTGCGCGGCGTCGCGCTCAAAGACGCCGTTATCCTGAAAAAGATGGACGACGGAGAACCGCCGCTGACCCTGCCCAAAACCCTGACCGCCAAAGGGGAATTTGACAAGCGCGCAATGCTTGCGACCCTCGCGGACCTGAAAGCGCTGATTGGCCACGCGGGCAGTATGGCGCGGCAATGGGCCGAACGCATTTATGACGGCGAAATCGCCGCAAAACCCTTGTGCGACAAACGCAGAAACGGCGCCTGTGACCGCTGCGATTACGCGCCCATTTGCCGCCGTGATCTGTCCCGCGGTATCGACAACGCCCGGATGATGCAGGAAATGAAGTTTGACGAGCTGCTGGAAAAAATCAATAAACCTTTACCATTTACGTATCAAAGTCAGTTACAGGAAGTTACGATGGGGCTGTTCGCCCTAAACCCCAACCAGGGGCCTGAGGCCCCTGGACCCGCAATAGCGGATGATAGTTGACTTGGGAAGCGTAAATTGTTCCCGCTGTTGCTAAAAAGTGAATAGCATGCTTTCGAGGTTGTGCTTCTGGCCCGGCGGTGAAGCCGCCATCCCGGGCACTATGCGTCCAGGGAAAGCCTGGGAATAATCCCAGGAGAAAGCAAGCTTTCCCCCTGGGATTTCCCCGGCTTTCTTGGGCCAGAAGACTCTATCTTCCGTAACCCTAAATCGACTGGCGAAAGTTGTTTTCTTTACCCAACCAAGTATTTTCGCCTATTGGGATGCAAGGGATGAAATCCCTTGCCGCGGGGACGAACCGCCGATGACCGCCTGTGGCGGAAATCTCATCGGCGGTGAGATCAACCGAAACAAGCAATGTCCGCAAAGCGGACTTGCGCCGATTGAGGCTGCGGAACTGGGGCCGCGAAGGCCCCAGCGGTCCCTTTGTTGGATTTTTATAGCTATATGGCAACAACAAACCGTAATATTTTCTTAGCTTTTCACAAAATTTCATTGCCATTTTGCTGAATATTTGCTATAATATGCATTAGAGTTATTCGCATAAGGGAGGGAGATCATGCAGGCTTTTATTGCATACCTCCGGGAATTCAGTTTCACTTCCATGCTGGTGAGGCTGCTGCTCGCAACGGTGGCGGGCGGGCTGCTGGGATTTGGACGCTCAAGGCGCGGCAGGGCTGCCGGACTGCGCACCTACATGCTCATCAGCGCAGGCGCGGCGATGTGTTCCATTCTCTCCACGTTTCAATACCAGATGCTGTCCGGCCCGTGGGCTGAGTTTGCTGAAAAAGTCGGCCTGAAATACGATGCCTCCCGCCTGGCGGCCCAGGCAGTGACGGGCATCGGATTTTTAGGCGCGGGCATCATCTTCAAAACCGCCCATCAGCAGGTGAACGGCCTGACAACGGCTACTGGCCTGTTTGCCTCCGTGTGCATGGGCATCGCGGCGGGGGCAGGGTTCTACGAGCTGGTGGTCATCGCAACTGCGCTCATGGCGCTGGTGATGAACATCATGTCTCCATTGGAAGCCGCGTTCAAGCGCCGTCTGCGCAGTATCACGCTCAGCGTGGAGTTTACTCACGCCGAGGACATTAATGAAATCACGGAGATGATCAAGCGGCAGAACATCCGCATCTTCGATATTGATGTGGAACGCTCTGAAAAGAAAGGGGGAAAATACCCTTCCGCTATTTTCGACCTTCAGCTGAGCAGGGAAAACCATTCCCATTCCAGCTTTCTTACCAACCTGGCAGAGCTGCCCTGCGTGCGCTCAGTGCAGGAACTGATCTCGTAAGGAGTGTGTTCCATGCTGTCGTTTTTTGACCCTTTCCGCGGAATTGACGTTGTCGCGATTCTGATCCGTATGGTGCTTGCGTGCCTGTGCGGTACAGTGGTAGGCCTGGAGCGCTCGTCAAAGAACCGTCCTGCGGGCTTCCGCACGCATATCCTGGTTTGCGTGGGGACTACCATTGCCGCCCTGACCGGCCTGTACCTGTATATGGTGGACTACATGCCCGCCGACGTTTCCCGCATCAGCGCCCAGGTGATTTCAGGGCTGGGCTTTATCGGTGCGGGCACGATCATTGTGACCAAAAAGCAGTCCGTCAAGGGCCTCACCACCGCCGCTGGTCTGTGGACAACCGGTATCGTGGGCCTGGCGATCGGCAGTGGATACTATGAACTGGCGATCGCCGGCTCCCTGCTGGTGCTGTTCGTGGAAAGCTGGTTCTTTACACTGGGCGGCAGGATCCAGCACAATCACGAATACACGCTGGAGCTGACTTACCAGAAAAAAGGATCTCTTGACAGCGCGCTGCGCGTGTGCAAGAATCATCATATGTCTATTACCAACCTGCGCATCCATACCCAGGAAAGTGCCGAAGAGAGCGCTGATGAGAAAAATATGCTGTACACCGCCGAGGTGGCTCTGAGCGGCAGTACCCAGCCCGACGAGATGCTGGATCTGATCCGGCAGATGCCGGGCGTGACTTCCGCCATCATTCAGTAACCCCCCCCGAACCAGGAAAGGAAGCTGAACATGGAAATTCGTGTGCTGGAGCTTTCGGACGCATATGTGGAAATTGGCTGGACGCCCGTTTCAGGAGCGGATGTTTACCGGGTGTACTGGGCGGACAGGAATACCCCGGCGATGGTATACAAACGCATGGCGGAAACAGGTGAATTGCGTTACCGTCTTAACAAGGCGACGCATCTCCCCCATTATTTTTATATGGAAGCGGTGTCTCAGGGCCAGGTAATTGAAAAAAGCGAAATCCTGAAAACACCGGTCAAAAAGGTGTTCCATCCGCAGCTGGAAAAGCTGAACCGCGGCCTGATCGCCGTCCCGCAGAAGGACGGTGTTTTCCTTTCCTGGCGGCTGTTCCGGGACGAGGCAGACGGCTATTCGGATTCAGGCTTGACCGGCGCGGACTTCGCCGTGTACCGGGATGGACGTCCCATCGCCCATGTAACAGACAGCACCAACTATCTGGACTGGAACGGATACCCGGACGCGGAATATCATGTCGCCCCGGTTTACAATGGCAAAGAAGGCGAAAAGTGCACGCCTGTCCGTCCATGGAAGAAGGAATACGTGGAGATTCCGCTGCAAAAGCCCAAGGACGGCGTGACCCGCCCAGGAACCATGCACCCAGGCGGCGAACCCTTTACCTATAGTGCCAACGATATGTCCCTCGGCGACGCGGACGGGGACGGCGAACTGGAATTCTATGTCAAGTGGGACCCCTCCAACTCCCACGATGTGTCCCATCGGGGTTATACGGGCAACTGCATCATCGACTGTTACAAGCTGGACGGACGCCTGCTCTGGCGGCTGGACCTGGGGCCGAACATCCGCGCCGGAGCGCATTACACTCAGTTCATGGTGTACGACTTTGACGGCGACGGCAAGGCGGAAATGTGCGTCAAGACCGCGCCGGGCACGCGGATGACCGTGTTCAATGAAGATGGTACAGTCAAGAGCGAAGAATACATCACGTTGCTGCCAGAAGATATAAAGGCTGGAGTACGGAACACTGATGATTATGTCTGCTCAGCCCAAGATTACAGGAATCATATGGCAGATGTGTTTGAGCGCTGGCGGGAGCATCCCGAAGTAAAAGCCGGGCATTGGTCGGACACGCTCGAAGCCTGCTTTGGTATCCCGAAAAAATACGATTATCCCCTCAGCCGCCCGGATGCGGAGGCGCTGGCGGACTTTTTCATTCAGGTCTACGCCCCTTTCCGCAGCGAAAAGAACCATCTGGAACAGTTTGAAGGCTTCATCTACAGCGGCCCCGAATACCTGACCATGTTTGCCGGGGACGGGCACGAGCTGGAAACTATTCCTTTCCCCGTGCCGCGCGAGGACGACGGCCTACTGTGGGGGGATTACGCCATGCCCCGCATCGAACCCTGCAACCGGGTGGACAGGTTCCTGTCCGCTGTGGCGTATCTGGATGGCGAAAGGCCCTCGGTCATTATTGGTCGAGGTTATTACACCCGCACCACCGTTACCGCGTATGATTTCCGGGACGGACACTTTATCCTTCGTTTTTCGGCGGATTCCGGCCACGTGCCTATGTCGAATCCTTTTAACGATAATCCTCACGTCGGCCAGGGAACCAGCCCGACCCATGGATTGTTTGCGGGCCAAGGCAACCACAGCATGGCGATTGCCGATGTAGACGGCGACGGCTGCCAGGAGATTGTGTATGGAGCGGCAGTAATCGACCAGGACGGCAGCTTGCTCTATTCCAGCTATGGCGTGATGCCTGACGGTTCCATGGCGAAGTTCGGCCACGGGGACGCCATGCACTGCGGCATAATCGACCCCGACAGGCCGAGCATGCAGATATTCAATGTGTTTGAAGGCGCGAAAGCAGCGCCCTGGGGCTTCGCGCTCCGGGACGCGGAAACGGGCAACGTGATTTTCGGTGAGCCTGCCGACACCGACCTGGGCCGCTGCATGGTGGGTGAAGTCGTTCCTGGCGTCCGCGGCCTGCAGTGCTGGGTCAACGAAACCTTCGACTGCCGCGGAAATCAGTTAAAAGTTCCCTTGCTCGGCACCAATTTCAGCATCCGCTGGGCGGCGGACATGAGCACCCAGATCATCGACGGCGCGCAGTATCTCACGCAGGAGCAAAACGGCAGTGTCATGGACAACACCCACGGCGTAATGCTGGCTCCCGAGGGCACGAAAACCAACAATGGCACCAAGGGCAATCCCTGTCTCGTCGCCGATGTGTTCGGTGATTTCCGCGAAGAAATCCTTCTGCGAACCGCGGACAGCAGCGCCATCCGTATTTATACGAACACTGATATAACGATTCACAAGCTGTTCACGCTGCTCCACGATCCGCAGTACCGCGTGGGCATCGCCTGGCAAAATAACTGCTATAACCAGCCCTGCTACCCAAGCTTCTATTACGCCAGCGACATGGACTGGGCCTTCGTGCTTCCCGCGATAACAAAGAAATAAAAAAAGCGAAACGCTGTTTCGTGGCTTCCAAATCTTCCCGAGCCCGCCAAAACGCATAAAAGGCGTTTCCATGGAAAACCTATGGCTGAAAAAGGTCAAGGAGGCGCTTGAAATTGCGAGCAACAGGCATTGTACGCAGAATAGATGAACTGGGCCGGGTCGTGATCCCCAAGGAAATCCGCCGCACATTGCGTATCCGGGAGGGTGACCCGCTGGAGATTTACACAGACAGGGACGGAGAAGTGATTTTAAAAAAGTACTCGCCCATCGGCGAAATGTCGTCCTTTGCCAAGGATTATACGGAATCGCTTTTTCGGTCGCTGGGCCATATTGCCTGCATTGTAGACCGGGACCAGGTGGTCGCAGCCAGCGGGGTCAGCAAGAAAGAACTGTGGGATAAGCCCATCAGCCCTGATCTGGAAAGCGCCATTCAGGCGCGGCAGACCGTCGCGCTCAACCGCACGGGTGGGGCCAAGATCGTGCCCGTCACCAATGAGGAGGACGTGAGCGGCTACACGGCGCAGGTGGTCTCCCCCATCATTGCGGACGGCGAAGCGATCGGGGCGGTGCTGCTGCTGTCCCGCGAGCAGGGTGCGAAGATGGGAGATACGGAATTGAAGGTTGCGGAGACCGCCGCAGGTATCGTCGGACGCCAAATGGAACAATGAACGCAATAACAATCGAGTAGGAGGGGGTGACTAACCCCCGTCCTCTCACCGCACCGTGCGTACCGTTCGGTACACGGCGCGTCCAATACAAGCAGACTGAATGCGCTCATACGCTTCGGATAAGTCAAACTATCCGGCGTGTATGAGCCTTTCGTTTGATATGGATCTTTTCACGGTGGTGGTTTCCGCCATGAACCAGTAGGCTTTTCGGCTGTTGGCTGCCATTCTGGCGAAGAGTTCCGGGATGCCCAGCTTTATCAGATTTCGCAACTTGGTTCCTGGCTTCTTCCACTGTCTCCAGATGTACTGCCTGAATCGCCTGCGAAGCCATCCGTTCCATTCTTCCATTCGGGTTTTCATGCGCTATTCCTGTTATTTTTCCGTTCCCGGGCTGTCACCCTGGCGCAGAGCACGGTCATATCGTCGGACGGCAGCCCGTTTTCATGCATGAGCGCTTCCCGGAGCAGGATGTCGGCGATGCGCTGGGGAAGCTCATCCCGGTTTTGGCGCAGGATATCGGGAATCGTATCTTCCCGCGGGAAAGCGTCGGTCACGCCGTCGCTGACCAGCACCAGGATGTCCCCTTCCCCCAGGGTAAAGCTGTGCTCCATCGGCACCGCGTGCTCAATAATGCCGAGCGGCAGGGCAGCGCCCTCCACGGTATGCAGCTTTTGTCCCTGCACGATGTATGACGCGCATGCCCCCAGCTTGTTCATCACCGTTTCGCCCGTCCACAGGTTCATGACGCAAAGATCGACGGTGGCGAATTTTTCTCCGCCTGTCGCGGAGAGCATGGCCCCATTCACGACGGTCATCGCCTGGCTTCTTGTGTAGCCAGCTTCCAGACAAAGGGAAAGCAGCTCCAGCGTTTTCCTGCTTTCCTCCTGCGCGTCCGCGCCATGGCCCATGCCATCGCTCAGGGCCAGCAGCTCATAGCCGCCCGGCAGATTCCGCGTCAGCACCGCGTCGCCGTTGTCCGGCTTCCGGGCAGGCCGGTGTTTTCTCTCTTTGCTTACGGCACAGGCGGTGGCCATTCCCGCCGCGAGCGTCATGGGCGGTTCTTCCTCCAGCACGACTTCCCCCTGCTCCTGGCGCACAACGGCAAGCGGCTTTCGCAGCTGCAGGCTCAGCCGCACCGCTAAATCATTGTCCGGCGGAAGCGGAAGGGCCATCGGATCGCATCTGAGGCCGAGGAGCAGGTGACCGTCATCGCTCTTGGCGAACGCAGCGTGACCCGGAAAATGCAGCGTCTGGAGCGCCGATTCTGTTTTGGACAGCCAGACGGCTTCCTCTCCCGCTTCCGCGCCTTCCAGTGAAATAGCCTGCACCGCATGGGTGATGGCATTCAGGTGGGTGCGCAGCATCTCCCGCCCGTATTCCGCGCAGAGCGATTGCCGCCGGCGTTTTTCGCGTTCGTCATCCAGGCGCGAAAGGAGCTCGGGCAGGCGGGCGATGCGCGGGCACTGGGAGAAATAGCGGTTGATGCACTCAAGGTAATCCTCGGTGTCGCTGTTTCGTTCCGCCAGCGCTTCCATTCCCTTCTGGGTTTCGTCCGCGTTTTCATGCCAGCAGATCGGCAGGCGTTCGCAGTCCGCGCAGAGTTCTTCTGTCAGCGCAGCGCATTCGTCCTCCCGCTCCGCGGGCGCGACCCGGGGCGCGGGCAAAGCGTCCGCCATCTTTTCCACTGCCTGAAGCCATTGATTTGTGCGCATCCGCACGCAGGCGTTTTCCCGCGGCGCGAACCAGCTCAACCGACGCGCGCGCCTGCCCAGGCGGTTCAGCAGCCGAATGGGAATCATGCAGAAGACAAGCGCCGCGGAAGCCATCGCCGCAAGCAAGAACGGATAAAACATGGAAGCGATCAGGTAGGTGGACACGATGGAACCCAGGAAGAATACCAGCGCCGCAAGCGGCCTGCTCCTGCCCTGAAACAGCCCGGCCAGGACCGCGCTGAACGTCAGGTTCACCAGCAGCAACGCGCTTTGTCCGCTCACCAGCAACGCAAGGCCGCAGCCAAGACCCAGGCACATCCCCCACGCTCCGCCCAGGAGCCAGGACGCCGTCAGCACGGAGACCGCCGCGCACACATATCCGAGATTGACCTCGAGCATGGAAAGCCTTCCCAGCCCCGCGATAACGAGCAAGAACGGGAGGCAGAGGCACAGCAGGTCGTCCTGACCGATTTTCGCGGGCCTGTCGCGGAGGATCTCAGCGCACCGGCAAAGCGCGGGAAACGAAGCCAGGCCCAGCACGGCGCCTGAAGCGTACAGGATCACGGACTGCCCGTCAGTCGACGTGAGGATAGCGGGAAAAGCCCGCGCAATCAGCAGCGCAATGAGCAGCAGATACATCCGGCTCTCGGTTCTTCGGATCAATCGGATGAAGAGACAGCAGGATAAGCACGCAATGAACTGGCCCATGTCCAGCGGCAGACGCCACGCCATCCGAAAAACGAGCGCAATAACCAAGCCGGAAAGCGCACCTTTAGCCCGTACATTCTTATACAGCAGCGCGGCCAGCGCGCTGACGGCAAACGTGGAAGGCACGGAAAAGCACTGCGCCAGGCTGAGCAAAAAGAACAGCCCCATCATCGGCAGCCTGCGCAGCAGGGGAACAATAATTTCCCGCGTACCTCTCCGGGTTCGCTGCTTTGCCAGATTCCATGTTTTATATCGTTTTGTCTTTGGGATTTCAAGATCGACATCTATCTGTTCCACGCTCCCGCCTCCATACCGCCTGAATACGATCATGATAGCGGATGCATACAGAAATAGGCGTCGAACGGGCGTAAAAAGAATGTCGAACTCCGCGAGAGCGGGCAGAAAAATGCATCTATAAAAAAGAATCGAAAAAGAGACCGCGCATTGCTGCACAGTCCCTTTTCTGCTTTATACCGTTATTTGCGCTTAATCTTCACATAATGGTATATTGTTGCTTTGCCTGACGAAAATCAAATTCAATTAGTTTCCGGAGGACAGGAATTCGAGGAATTTATAGAAGAAAGCTTCCAAAGCCTCCTCATCATCTTCCACGAGCTTCTTCGCGGCTTCCAGCAGCTCGCTCAGCTTCTTGGTCGCTTCGCCTTCCGGGTCCTTTTCCATGGCTTCTTTCAAAAGATCCTCCAGCGTGGCTTTCAGTTCTTCAATTTCAGAAGCAGCGGAGGACCTGGTCTGTTCCGCGCCTTCATTCAGTTCGCCCAGGAAAGCGTTCAGGCCGTCGCCCAGCTGTCCCAGCAAGCCGCCCAATCCATCCTGGACGGAGCCAAACAGGCTTTCCGCGGAAGAACCCAGATTCGACAGGCCGGAAGAAAGCTCGTCCTCCAGGCCGGCGGTGTCGATGCCAAGGCCATTGAGGAAGCTCATCACCATGGTTTCGGCGGAGCCGTCTTCATCGCTGCCGCCCAGCAGGCCGCTCAGCATAGATTCCAGACCCGCGACGTCTTCACTGCCGCCCAGCAGACCGCCCAGCATAGATTCCAGACCCGCGCCGTCTTCACCTACTGCTTCGCCGCCGAGGAGGCCGCCCAGCAGGGATTCCAGGCCAGCGCCGTTTTCGCCGGTCAGTTCACTGTTCATGAGTCCTTGCATGATCGCCTGCAGATCAGCGTCAGATTCGGCAGCGGCTTCGGCAGCGTCAAAAGGCACGAAGGTGCACCCCTTGTCGAATTCGATGGTGCCCTTGTAGTTCTTGATGGTGCCGGTGACGGTGATGGCGTCGCCTTCCTTAAGGTCAGCCGCGCCTTCGCCGGTCAGGCGGTAGCACTGCACGGTGTAGCCTTCCAGGCCGGGCACGTCGATATTGACGGTGATGTTCTTGTATTCCTCGCTGTAAGCGGAGGGAATCGCGGAGATGACGCCGGACATGGTGGATTCGCGGCTCATGGCGGCCCCTTCTTCCAGACCGTAGACAAAGCCGGCCACGCGGGCGCTCTGGCAGAATGCGTCGGGAATCAGGGTGCATCCAGCATCAAATTCGATGGTGCCCTTATAGTTCTTGATCACGCCGAACACGGCGATATGATCGCCCACTTTAAGGTCGGCCACGCCGTCGCCCTTGAGGCGGTAGCACTGGATGAGCTGGTCAGCCAGATCGCCCACCTGGATGTTGACGGTGATGTTGCCGTACTGCTCGCTGTAAGCGGAGGGAATGGCCACGATTTCGCCGCACAGAGCGGTGGCGGCGGGCAGCTTGGCCTGGTCATCCAGGGTGTAGGCCACGGCCACGATTTCCTCTTCCGTCATCACGTCCAGGTTGATGGCGGCGGGCACAAAGCGGTCAAAGGAAATCTGAACGGAATTGCCGGCCTTGTCCAGGAGGGTGGCAGTCAGTTTGTAGGCCACTTCCTTGGGATTGTTTTCGTCCACGTCGATCTTCACCAGGCCGTTTTCCTCACGGATGACGGCGATGGTGTCGGAGTCGGTGCTCCATTCCACGGTAAAGACTTCCTCGTCGCCGGGCACAGAGCCGACGAGTTCATAGTCCTTCGGCGTAGAGGCGGGCTTGTTCTTGTACATCAGGTTTATGTAG
Organism: Clostridia bacterium; assembly: GCA_017509065.1. Next base: position 36,532 of record JAFWQM010000028.1, on the reverse strand, counting down.
CTGCGGGCGTCCTTGAGCGCCTGGGTTTCTTCGGCCAGGGCGGGGCACAGGCTCAGCACCATGCACAGCGCCACCAGCAAGGCAACGATTTTCTTCATGATTGCAATCTCCTTTAATGATCATTCCTGGATGGTGATACCATCCTTTGTGTATACACATATACGGTAGTCGTTTTGTGCATCGCAGCCTACGATACCGCGCACGTCATACACGCTGCCCTCTCTGAGATCGAGGGAACGCAAGAGGTCAGTGTTTATCCAGATCCATAGCACGTCATACAGGCCGCCCTCATTGAGATCAAGGGAAATCAGGCGGCATGTGTTGCCAGAAGTATCTTCTTCCGACAGAGCGGCATAAACTCCCCTGACCTGCACGGAGGTTCCCTGCGCCAGATAGGCGAAATCGTAGGTTTCCGGACCGGATTCCGTTTCGATGGTCACAGTGCTGAAAAACTGCTCCGCGGTGATTTCCGTCCAGGCAGGCGAATGGCCGTCGCTGAGTTTCTGGATGTTGCCGGGGTCCTTGGGCTTCATCATGCGGTAGTTGAGGCCGGACACCTGCCAGGCATGGCCCGCTTCGTAGTACTGCATGGTACCAACGATGCGAACTTCGTTTCCAACGTGGAGCACTTCCAGGCCGCCGCCGCTGAGGTTGAAGCCATAGTAGGCGGTGATGCCGAAGTACAGGCCCGTTTCGTCGTCGAAATCCTCGATGAACACGGCGTTATTGTGGTTCACCGTAACGACGCCGCTGAACGCCACCTTTTTCCCTTCGTACTCTTCGGGGTGAAGGCGCAATTCCCTGATGGTCAGCTCGATGGCGTCGCCGTAGAAGAAGTCGGGGTCCTTTTCGCCGGAATAGATGCGCAGCTTGTTGGCCCGGGCCTGGGCGACGGCTGCCAGACAGGCTTCGCCGTAGCGGTTTCCGCCCGCGTTGTTGGGCAGGGCCAGGCCCTCCTGCAACAGCTCAATGTTCAGGTTGCGATATTCCGTTTCACCGGCGGGACGGTACCACACCCACACCAGGTGCCGGGCGGAGGTGCTGTCCAGATTCCATTTTTCGCTGTCCGATTCAATCAGGATGGCTTCCGCGTTTTCCAGCTTTTCCCGAGTGAATCTGGACGCCGCCTTGCCCCATTCCTCAATCTTGCCGGTGGACTCGGGCGTGTTGACGGCGAGGTAGCGGGCCTCCAGCACGCCGTCCGCTTCCACGGTTTCCGGCACGAAGAAATGGGTGGTGTCGCCGTCCACGTAGGTTTTGACCGTGACCTCCTGCCGGGCGATTTCAGCCTGCATGTCCAGATGCACGGAACCGGCCCAGTCAACGCAGGCTGCCGTTTCCCCTGAAGCGGACGCGCAGAGGGAAACCGCCAGCAGAACGGCACAGGCCAGGAGGGCCATGGTTCGCTTGCTGCAGAGCATCATGGTGCCCCCCTTTCAGATTTTTACAGGCTGTAGTTGCACTTTTCGATGGCGTTTTCAAACAGCTTGTTGATTTCCGCGTCCACGTCGGCGCTGTCGGGTACGGTCAGGCAGGCGGGCAGCAGCGCGGCCACTTCGTCGCGGGCGGTGGAAGAGCCGTTGAAGGCGGGAGAGGTGTAGTAGGCGTCCTGCTGCTCCAAGCAGACCTTGGCGGAAAGGGCGGACACGTAGTCGCCGCCGTCAGCCTTGGCCAGGAAGTCTGCGTACACTTCATTGTCGGTGACGGACTTGATGACAGGCACATAGCCGGAGGCCATGGAGAATTCCGCCTGGAATTCCACGTTGGTGGTCAGGAACTTGACGAACAGCCAGGAGGCGATCACTTCCTGCTCGTTGGCCTTCTTGAAGATCACCAGCGAGGGCCCCTGGGAGATGACCTTGCGGTTGTCGGGATCGGCCTGGGGAATGGTGGCGATGCCCACTTCAAAAGGATAATTGCCATCGTCGCCCTTGGCGGGACGCTGGTAGGTGGCGCCGGCGGAGGAGCCGATGCTCATATAGCTCCTGATGTCGCCGGTGGAGGTGAACAGGCCGGAGGTATAAGCGCCGTACAGCTTCTGAGTGGTCAGGTAGCCTTCCTGGTACCACTCGCGGAACTGCTTGACGAACGCCTGGTTTTCGGGGGTGTTGAACAGGAAGTGAGGTTCTGTGGCGCTGGTGTAGGGGGTATTCAGCTGTTCGGTCATGGTGATGAACCAGTTGCCCTCGCTGTCATAGCCCAGCGGGATGCTCATGGGATCGATCTCCACGATCTTGGCGCAGACCTGCTCCAGCTCGTCCCAGGTGGTGGGCACCTGGATGCCGTTGGCCTCGAAGAAGGTCTTGTTGTAGTACAGTACTTCGGTGGATTTGGACAGCGGCATGGTGTACATCTTGCCGTCGCCGTATTCCATACCTTCGTTGTAGTAGCCTTCGATGAAGTCGGCTTTCTGCTCGGCGGTCAGACCCAGGATCTCGGTGGTGCCGTCAGCGCGGGTGATTTCGGCGTCGCTGTCGATGTATTTGTCCAGGGTCTGCACGGCCTTGGCCAGGTTGTACAGCGCTACGTGGTCGGGATAGCAGTAGGCGATGTTCGGCTGGGTACCCACGGTGATTTCGGTGGACACCTGGTCGCGCACGTCGTCATAGCTGCCAACGGAGGTATACTGCACGTGGATGTTGGGATAGAGCTTGTTGAATTCCTCGATGTAGGCGTCCAGCACCGTGGTCAGGTTGGAACCCATGGTGTGGTAGAAGGTGATGGTCACTTCGCTGCCGTCATAGGCGGGAGCGGCTTCGGCGGACGTGAAGCTGCACACGCTCAGCAGCATGACCAGAAGCAGGAGCAGGGAGACGTTTTTCTTCATCTTGTTTTTCCTTCCTTCCTTTTTGTGTGGGTGAATGTATGTAATAGGTTAAACAACCTTATTACAGCGAGTAGAAACGAGAGTACAGAGTGCAGATAATATACACTCAGCAAGGGGAACCAGCCAAAAGCCTTCCCCTTGAGGGGAAGCCTTTTGGGAAGACTTCCCTTCTTCCTATAAATATCCTGCTAAGTTGACGGCATTGCCCTCAAGGGGAAGCCTTTTGGAGTTACCCCTTAATGCCGCTCCGGCTGACGCCGCTCATGATGTACTTGCGCAGGAACACGAACACCAGGAACAGCGGAGCACTGACCAGGGCCACGGCGGCCATCTGAACGGGATAGTTCACGTCACCGGTAGTGTCGGTGAAGGCGTTGCGCAAGCCGTTGGTGATCAGGCGGTGGGCTTCGTCGTTAGCGACCAGGCGGGGCCAGATGTAGCTGTTCCACGCGCCCATCATTTTGAGGATGGTGATGGAAATCAGCGTGGGCAGACTGAGGGGCACCATGACCTTCCAGAGATACTTCAAATCGCTGGTGCCGTCCACCTTCGCGGCGAGATACAGTTCATTGGGAATCTGCAGGAAGTTCTGCCGCAAAAGATAGATGTAGAACACGCTCACCAGGAAAGGAACGATCAGCACGGTGTAGGTGTTGCGCCAACCCAGGTTGGTGACGGTGGCGAAGTTGGTGATGGTGAACAGCTCGCCGGGGATCATCATGGTCGCCAACAGGGCGGCGAAGAGCAGCTCCTTGCCCTTGAATTCAAGCCGGGCAAAGGCAAAGGCCGTGAAGATGGTGATGACCAGGGACAGCAACGTGCTCACAATGCCCACGATCATGGTGTTTTTAAACAGCACGCCCAGGCTGGCCGTGGTAAAGGCGTCGGCGTAGTTGGAGATCAGTACCTGGGCGGGCCAGAAGGTGGGCGGGCTCAGGCGGTATTCCGCCAGGGACTTGAGCGAGGATATGATCATCCAGTAAAACGGGAACAGCACGATCGCCGCCATGATCAGCAGAAACAGATACACACCCGCCTGGGACAGGACTTTCGTGATCTTCTGCCTGCCGGAGGTTTTCTGCATATCCCGGGCATGCATCACCTGCATGGTATTCTGTGACATACCGAACCCTCCTTCCTCAATAGTGCACGCGCTTCTTGCTCACCCACAGGTTGATGAGGGTGACCACAAGAATGATGCCGAACAGGATCAGCGCGGCGGCGCTGGCCCGGCCCTGGTTGTTGCTGGCCAGGGAGTCGTAGATCAGCCCGACCATAGTGTTCAGACGGTGCGCGTCGTGCACCGGGCCCATGGATTCGCCGAAGATACCCACGATGCTGGTGTATTCCTTGAATCCCGCGATGAAACCGGTAATGACCACATAGGCGAGCATGGGCGACAGCAGCGGCACGGTGATCTTGGTCAGCACGCGCCAGCGGGGGGTTGAGTCAACCTTCGCGGCTTCGTAATACTGCTTGTTGATGCTGGTCAAGCCGCCGAGGAGAATGAGAATCTTAAAGGGCAGTGCGTTCCAGACGATGTACACGATCAGCACGAACATGTTGGCCCAGTAGTCCGAGCCGGAATTGATCCAGTTGACCCAGGTGCCGCCGAAGAAGCGGATGATATCGTTCACGATGCCGTAGCTGCTGATGAGCGGGCGTCGGGTGCCCACGCTGCCGATCACGTTGAACATGGCGGCGAACACCATGCCGATGGCGATGGAGTTGGTCACGTAGGGCAGGAAGAAAATGGTCTGCAGCGCTTTTTGCAGGGGCTTGATGGCGTTCAGCGCCACGGCGATGAGCAGGGCCAGGATGGTGGACACAGGCACGGTGATCAGACACAGCAGGATGGTGTTGGTCAGCGCCTGCTGGAATTCAGAGTTCTGCGCCACCTTCACAAAATTGCCCACACCGAATTTGAACGACGCTTCGCCGCCGATGTTCGCCAGGCCGCTGTAATCCTCCATGAACGCCATGGCCACCGTGTTGATGATGGGCCACACGGTGAACACCAGCAGCAGCGCGATGGCGGGAGCCAGGTACAGCCAGGCTTTCCATTGCTGTTTGCTTTCTACCATATCACTTCACCTCAAAATAAATCCGCTCTTCGGTTTCCTTGTTGAAAATGAAGATCTTATGGGGCTTGATGTCGTAGCGGACGAAATCGCTGGCAGCGTCGAACCTGTTGTCCGCGTTGATGATAGAGCGCACGAAGGGATTGGCGCTGGCCTCGTGGGTGGAAACGATGCTCACGTCGCGGCCCATGACCTCCACGTTGACGGGCTTGCACTTGAGGGGGCCGTTCTCGCTGAGCACAAATCCCTCGGGCCGGATGCCCACCATGACCTCCTGATCCGGAACGGTCTGGATGTTCATCACCGGGTCGGAGCCGATGTACAGCGTGCCGTCCTTCACATGGCCGTTGAACACATTGATGGGCGGCGTGCCAAGGAACTTGGCGACGAACAGATTCGCCGGGTCGTCGTACACGTCCTGGGGTTTGCCGATCTGCTGCACGATGCCGGTCTTCATCACCACGATCATATCGGAAATGCTCATGGCTTCTTCCTGGTCGTGGGTGACGAACACGGTGGTGATGCCCGTTTCCTTCTGGATGCGGCGGATTTCCTCGCGGGTCTGGAGGCGCAATCTTGCGTCCAGGTTGGAAAGCGGCTCGTCCAGCAAGAGCACCCGTGGCATCTTTACCAAGGCGCGGGCGATGGCCACGCGCTGCTGCTGGCCGCCGGAAAGCTCGCTGGGCTTGCGGTCCATCAATTGCTCGATCTGCACCAGTTTCGCCGCCTCATAAGCGCGTTTCAGCATAGCGTCCTTGTCCAGCTTGTCCTTGCCCTTCAGGTTCTGCAAGGGGAACAGAATGTTCTGCTTCACCGTCAGATGGGGATACAGGGCGTAGTTTTGGAACACCAGGCCGATGCCGCGGTTCTCCGTGGACAGCTCGGTCACGTCGTCGTCGCCGAAGAAGATTTTGCCGCTGGAGGGCTTCTGCAGGCCGCTGATCATGTACAGCGTGGTGCTCTTACCGCAGCCGGAGGGGCCAAGCAGGCCGATCAACTTGCCGTCCGGAATTTCAAAATTGAAATTGTTGACGGCCACCACTTCCTCGTTGGACTTCTTGTTGCGACTGGGGAAAATCTTTGTCAGGTTTTGCAGGACAATTTTCATACGGTATCCCTTCCTCCTTTGCAGATGGGTTATTCGTAAACGCGCGCCAAACGCCAAGGCCGCGTAAAGAAACAGATTTCAGAGTACAAAGTGCAGAGTACAGATTGATATGTTTTTACAATTCGTAATTCGAGGCTGTTATGACTAAATCATCTGTTCTCTGTACTCTGAACTCTGTACTCTCGTCAATACTTCTCCCTTTTCGCCTCTTCCGCGGCGATTTCCGCTTTGAACGCGGCGAGTTCCTCGGGGGTTTCAAAGATTTTCTGGCTGGCCTCGTCGATGGCGACGGTGTTCGCCAGCAGGTCGTGAATGAGGGAATTGGTGCGCGTGGCGACCATGACAATGATTTCCGTCACCAGGATCAGCAGGATCACCACGGGCCCCACCACGCCGATGGTGCCCCAGTAGATCATCAGGAGAATCAGCACGGGAATCATGGTTTCGATGGTGTACTTGCCCAAGATCGCCCGGATGAACAGCGTCGGACCGTGGACCCTTGTTCCGTCCGTTTTCATCAGACCCAGGCCAAAGATTTTTTTGCCTGCCGTCTGCCCGTCGCCCAGTTTCAGGGGAATGAAAAACTCCCACACGACATAGGCAAAAAAGAAGCCCAGGGAAACGATCAGCACGGACAGCTGCAGCATCATCTGGTGCGCGCGCAGGGCTTTTGCGTCGGCGTTCAGGGCGGCAAAGGCGTCATCCACGCGCTGTGTTTCCTCGGGGCTCAGGGCTTCGTATTCGGTCAGGGTCATGCGCAGATCGACCTGGAATTCCTGGCTGTATTTTTCATAGCTGTCGTTTACAATTTGGTTGTATCCGTCGTAACCCAGCAGCGCGGACAGGCCCCAGGCAATCAGCACGGTGATCACGCTGAGCAAAATACCGTCAAACAAAAAGGCGGAGATACGCTTCCACATGCTGGCCTTCTGCAAATCATACACCATGGGCGCGTCTCCCCCTCCCCGCATCTCCGGGAACAAATTCTGTGTATAGCTTACTTGATTTTATTATACAAAAAATCACGCAAAAAATCTATATTGTAACAAAATTTTTAGAATTAGACTGTTAACAGTCATGTTGTGAAGAATAAAAAAACAAAGACGAAGCGAGGGCCTGTGCGGCCCTCGTGCACCTGCACCAGGAGATTTCATCTCCTGGACCTCAATAGCGGATATTGCTTGATTTGTAACTTCTGCTTGCTTCCCGCTGATGTTTGGAGAAACGCGAAAGTTTGGCTTGGTACTGTGGTGCTTCTGGCCCGGCGGCTGAAAGCCGCCAACCCGGATGCTTTGCATCCGGGGAAAGCCTGGGAAAATCCCGAGGGGAAAGTGAACTTTCCCCTCGGGATTTTCCCGGCTTTCTTGGGCCAGAAGCCCTCAAACTTTTCGTATCCCCAGCGCGGCAGGCGGAGCATGTCTGCTTATCCCGAAAACGTAATATCGCCAGTTGCGGGTCCAGGGCGGTCACCGCCCTGGTTGGGGTCTGGGGCGAACAGCCCCAGCGTAATCTACTCTTTGGATTTGAAATTCATCCTTGAAAGCAAACTTGTTAGCAATATAAATAGTGAAGGAAGCCATCTTTTCAACAGCTTCCTTCAAAGCATTACAATTCCACGATCTCCGTATTGTCGATAGCGGCCTGAATCAAAGCCTCCTGATCAAGGGCGTTTTCACCCTTCTGAATCAGGGCTTCCTTGGGCTTGGTGGCGGGATGGCGGGGGGTAAAGACCGTGCAGCAGTCCTCATAGGGCAGGATGGAGGTTTCATAGGTGCCGATCTTCCGGGCATATTCCATGATGTCGATCTTGTCAAAGCCGATGAGCGGCCGGTACACGGGCATGGTTCTCACCACTTCGTTGGTGGTGATCAGCGCCTCCATGGTCTGGCTGGCGACCTGGCCGATGGATTCGCCGGTGATCAGCGCCATGGCTTCTTCCTTTTGGGCAATGCGCTCAGCAATGCGCATCATATAGCGCCGCATGATGAGGGTGGTGTAATCCTCCGGGCATTTTTCGTGAATCTGCATCTGAATGTCCGTGAAGGGCACCACGTAGACCTTCAGCCCGCAGCAGTATTCGGAGAGGATTTTCGCTAAATCCAGCACCTTCTGCCTGGCGAATTCGCTGGTATACGGGAAGGAATGATAGTGCACCGCCACCAGCTGCACACCGCGCTTGGCGATCATGTAGCCCGCCACCGGACTATCGATGCCGCCGGAGAGCAGCAGCGCCGCCTTGCCGCCGGTGCCCACGGGCATACCGCCCACGGCGGGATACACGGAGCAATACAGATACGCCTGGTCGCGAATCTCGATGGACAGGACGTGCTCGGGCTTGCGCACGTCCACCTTCAAATGGTCTTCGTTGCGCATGAGCACATATTCGCCCACCTGCATGTTGATCTGTGGAGAGGTGAGGAAGTAATGCTTGTCCGCCCGGCGGGCCTCCACCTTGAAGGTGCCGGACAGGCCCTTCATGAGTTCATTGGCCTGCTCGCAGATGCCCTCGAAGTTGTCCTTCTCCATTTCCACGGCAGGCGCGATGGAGTGGACGCCGAACACCTTCGCCACCCGGCGCATACAGCCCTCCATGTCCTCCGCGTCGCTGATGAACACGCGCGCGTCGTGGAGCCATACCTTGCCTCCAAAGGGCCGGGCGGTCTCTTTCACCCGCTGCACCAGCGCTTTGAGAAAGAAAGGCCGGTTCAGACCCTTTAAATAGATTTCGCCGTAGCGAACCATGAGCAGCTTACGCATCTTCTTTTAACCTCTTTTATCGGCGTTGATATTTGGATAAAATGCTGTATTGCATTTTGATCGCTTCCACCGTCTGCCGCATTTCCTCCGCCGTGTTTTCCGGCGACAGGGAAAAGCGCAGGGCAGATTCAGCCAGCTTTTGGGGTGTGTGCATAGCTTTTAAAACCGGGCTGATCCGCTGTTTAAAGGAGGAGCAGGCCGAGCCCATGCCCACATAGACCCCTTCCCCTTCCAGTGCATGGAGCATGGTTTCAGACCGCACCGGAGGCAGGGACACATTCAGGATGTGCGGCGCGGATACTTCGCTGTCCGGCTCCGGGCCGTTGACCGCTGCTTCGGGAACGGCTTCTTTGATCAATTGCCACAGCAGCAATTTGTTTTCCCGCATGGCATTTTGTTTTGGATACGCTTCAATCGCCGCCAGCAGTCCCGCGATGCCCGGCGTGTTTTCCGTGCCGGAGCGAAGCTGTCCCTCCTGTCCGCCGCCCACCTGCCGGGGCGTCAGTTGCACCCGCGGTCCCATCACCAACGCGCCAATGCCCTTGGGCCCGTGAATTTTGTGGCCGGACAGCGCATAGGAATCCGCGCCGATGGCAGTCATATCGAAAGGCACCCGCAAAAAACCCTGTACCCCGTCCACATGGAAATGGGCAGAGGGGGATTTCTCCTTAATCAGCGCGGCGATTACTTTCAACGGCTGGATGGCCCCGGTTTCATTGTTCACCTGCATACAGCAGACCAGCGCCACCCGATCGGACAGCAATCCTTTCAGCGCATCCAAATCCACCAGTCCCTGGTGATCGTAGGGCATTTCCACCGGCTCCAAGCCGCAGATTTGGCAGGCTTCCTTTACCGCCGGATGCTCTCCCGCGCTGAACAGCACTTGGCCGCCTCGAGCCTTGGCTGCCCGGCCAAAAATGACCAGGTTGTCCGCTTCCGTACCGCCGGAGAGGAACAAGGTTTTGCTCCCCATCGGCGCGTGAACGGCTTTTAAAACCGCATCCCGGCAGTCCCGCATTCTCTTCTGTGCCGCCAAAGCGGGAGCATACAAAGCGGAAGGGTTGTAAAACTCCTCCCGCATACATGTCGTCATCGCCTCCACTGCCCGGGCGCAAACCCGCGTGGTGGCGCTGTTGTCAAGGTAAATGGGCATACGTTTACTCCGAAGCTGTTGTCATTCTTTGAAATGGATTGTCGCAAATTCAATCATTTATTCTTTCCCAGCACTGTCAAAACAGCGCCGCCCAAGAAAGCAAAGGCCGAGACAATCCCGCCGAATACAACCCACAGGCCATGGTTCGTAAAAGGCGGTTTGTAGGAGACGATTTTCCCCGCCATTGCGCCGGTCTGCGCAAGGTTTGTATGAACCTGTACAATCACAATCACGAGCAAAACGGCGGCGAGTGCCATCAGCACGATACCGATTTTCCGCATGGCTGTCATTTCATGCATCCTCCTTTTCCGTTCCTGGTTTGCTTGGGCTTAATTATTCTGCCACACGCCCTGGGCCAGGGTCTTCTTGATGAGGCCGGTCATTTCCTCGCTGGGCTCGATGATGATGATGCGCTTCTGCCCGTCCTTCTGAAAGAAGAAATACAGCAGTTCGGCTTCCCGGTTCAGGAACCAGTTGGTGCGCTTGATGCCCTGCATATTGATGTAGCGGTTGAAGGAGCCGGAGGAAACCAGCCCGCAGGCTTCCACGTTCTTGATGTTCATGGTGCCAAGGTTCTTGCGCTTTTTGTTGTTGTACACCTGAGCAAAGTCCATCTGGCCGTTGGTGAAGGTATATTCATATTCCGTTTTTACGCGGTCACGGTAGATAAACATGCCGAACGCGGCCGCGCCGAAGATCAGCAGCCGGATCAGCGTAATAAAGAAATCCATGCCAAACCCCGCCTGCTGCACCACCGCGCCGATGGTGGCGAAGTCCAGCAGCGCGAGCGCGCCGAAGATCACCATCACCACGTTCGCCATGATATAGGAAACGGTTTGAAGCCCACGGTTCTGTTTGGTTACCACTTCTTCCAGGAAAGCATCCATGATCAGGTTCCTCCTTTAATCAAATAAAGAACAGCGTAATGATCGTGCCAACGATGACGCCGCCGATCACTTCCAGCGGCGTGTGGCCCACCAGCTCTTTGAGCTGTTTTTCCGTGATGGGTTTGCCCTCCACCAGCACTTCGGACAAAATTTTGTTGAGCACCTCGCCCTGCTTGCCCGTTTCGCGGCGCACGCCCATGGCATCGTAAATCACCACGGCGGCCAGGGCAAACGACAGGGCAAACAGCGGAGAAGCCACGGATTCCTTCACGCCGATGCACAGCATCAGGGAAAACACGAACGCGCTGTGGGAGGACGGCATGCCGCCCATGCCGAAGCACCGCCGCCAGTCCAGTTTCTTATCCAGCCACAGGGAGATCAGCACCTTGATCGCCTGCGCGACGCACCAGGAAGTCACCGCGCATTTGAGCGGCTCATTCGACCATAAATCCGCAAAGAACTGCAGCATTCGTTTCCCCTCGTTTCTTACTTGATAACGCTCGCCGTGCTCCCATGCGGGGCCCGCGAGACGCGCAACCGCCCTTCGGGCCGGTTCGCTCGTTATTGCCCCATAACGGCCGGTGCGTTCCCATCCGAGGCTTCCCGTTATTGTACCCGGTGCAGTGTGGAGCGCGCGAGCGCTCTCAGGAATTCCGCTTTCTCGCCGAAGGGGGCGAGGGCTTCCATAGCCTTTTCAATTTGCGTTTCCGCGTCCTTTCTCGCCTGAGCAATTCCCACGCAGGCAGGCCAGGTCAGCTTGCCTTCTTCCTTATCTTTGCCGAGCGTCTTTCCCATCAGGGCAGGGTCGCCCTCCAGGTCCAGCAGGTCGTCCACGATCTGGAAAGCCAGGCCCAGATGATGACCATACACCCTGCCCGCTTCCACCAGCGCGTCTTCCGCCCCGGAAAGGATCAGACCTGCGGTCAGCGGCGCGGTGAGCATCGCGGCTGTTTTGCCCTTGTGGATTTCTTCCACCAAAGCGATATCCGGCTCCGCGCCTTCGTTCATCACGTCCAGCGTCTGCCCGGCCAGCATCCCGCCGACACCAGCGGCCCGGATGATCTCGCCCAGAGCCGCGAAAGCGCAAGGATGACGGGAGGCTGCCATGAGCTCCACCGCGTGCGTCAACAGCGCGTCCCCCGCGAGGATGGCCAGCGCTTCCCCGAATACCACGTGATTGGTGGGCTTGCCCCGGCGCAGGGTGTCGTTGTCCATGGCGGGCAGGTCATCATGGATGAGCGAATAAGCGTGGATCATTTCCATCGCCGCTGCGAAGGGCAGCGCTGCTTCCGCATCACCCCCGCCCAGCTCGCACGCCGCCAGCAGCAGACAGCCCCGCAGGCGCTTGCCGCCGTTCAAAAGACTGTAGCGCATCGCTTCCCTGAGCTTGTCCGGCGCGCCTGCCATGGGCAGTTTATCCAAATAATCTTCCAGCCGCGTTTTATAGGCGTTCAGCGTTTCCGTTTCGTTCATGGCGCGTCCTCCATGGGAGCGGTCTGGCCCCCGGACAGTTCCAGCATCCGCTTCTCGGCGGCGGAGAGTTCCTCCGTCAGCGCCTTGCTCAGCTTCATGCCCGCCTCGTAAGCGGCCAGTGCTTCACCGAGGGGCAGGCTGCCGCCCTCCATTTTCCGAACCAGTCCTTCCAGTTCCATGAGCTTTTCCTCAAACGTCGGTTCCTTCTTCGCCAAACGGATCCTCCTTTCGCCTGTTCAGGACGCGAGCGTCCAGCCTTCCGTCCTGCAGCAGCACGGTCAATGTATCCGGCGCGCGCTCCACGCTGGTGACAGGTACTTTTCCATCCAGCAAAACAGCATAGCCCCGGTTCAGCGCCTGGCGAGGGCCAAGAGCGTTCATCTGCTCGGTCAGCTGGCTGGTTTTGTTTTTCAGCACGGTGAACTGCCGCTCCATCAGGGATTGCAGCCGATGGCTAAGCAGCTCCGCTTTTGCTTGGGCGTCCCGCATCAGCGCCGCAGGATGCCTTGCCGCGAGACGCTTTTCGCAAAGCGCCAGCCGGGACTGGCGGGTCAGCAGCCCGTTCTTCGCCGCGCGAGTCATGGCGTCGCGCATTTTCTGGATCGTCGCAATCAGCGCTTCCCGTTCGGGCACGCACACCTCGGCGGCTACCGAAGGCGTGGCGGCACGAACGTCGGCGGCCAAATCGGATAAAGTCACATCCACCTCGTGGCCTACTGCCGACACCACAGGCACCGGGCAGGCCGCGATGGCCCGCACCACGATTTCCTCATTGAACGCCCACAAATCTTCCAGCGAACCGCCGCCGCGCCCCACGATCACCACGTCCACGTTCGGCAGAGCGGAGATTTCCGCTATGCCCGCCGCGATGTCCTCCGCCGCGCCTTCGCCCTGCACCTGCGCGGGCCGAAGGATGATCTGCATGGCGGGAAAGCGCCGCCGCGTCACCGTGGCAATGTCATGAATCACCGCGCCGCTGCGGCTGGTGACCACGCCGATAGCCCGGGGAAGCAAGGGCAGGGGCCGCTTCTTTGAAACGTCGAACAGCCCTTCCTTCATCAGCTTGTTTTTCAGCGCTTCCAGCTTTAAATACAGTTCGCCCACGCCGTCCCGGGTCATGGACTCGGCGTAGAACTGGTACTGTCCGCGCTCAGCGTACAGGCCCACCGCGCCGGTGAGCACCACCTTCATCCCGTTTTCAGGCCGGAAATCAAGGCGCATGTTGTACTGCCGGAAGCACACGCACTGGATCATGGCCGTTTCGTCCTTGAGCGTAAAATACCAGTGTCCCGACGAGTACTTCTTGAAATCGCTGATCTCGCCCCGGATGCTCAGGAAGCGTAAGGATGGGTCGCTTGCGATGGCCCGGCGGACGTAATCGTTCAGCTCGGATACGGAAAGCGTCCAGGCCATGTCAGCAGACCTTCCGCTCAGCGGCTTCGATCACGTTTTCCATCAGCATGCAGATGGTCATTTTCCCCACGCCGCCGGGCACGGGAGAAATATAGCCCGCGATCTTTTCCACGCTTTCAAAGTCCACGTCGCCCACCACCTTGCCGTCCACGCGATTGATGCCGACGTCCACGACGGCAGCGCCGGGCTTTACCATATCGGCGGTAACGAACCGGGGCCTGCCCACGGCGGCGACCAGAATATCCGCCCTTCTGGTATGCGCTGCCAAATCAGCGGTGCGGGAATGGCAGATCGTTACGGTGCAGTTTTCGTTCAGCAGCAGCATGGCAACGGGTTTGCCCACGATGTTGCTGCGGCCGATGACCACGGCTTCCTTTCCGGAAAGCGGCACATTCCACGCTTTCAGCATGGCCAAAATGCCCTTGGGCGTGCAGGCGACAACCCCCTCCTGACCCGTAAACAGCTTGCCCGCGTTTTCGATGTGGAAGCCGTCCACGTCCTTTTCGGGTGCGATCAGGCGGAGCGCTTTCGCTTCGTCCAGATGCTTCGGCAGGGGCAGCTGCACCAAAATCCCGTCCACGCTGTCGTCCTGATTGAGCTTATTGATCAGCGCTTCCAGTTCTTCCTGGCTGGCCCGCTCGGGCAGAAGAATGGTGTCGCCGCGGATGCCCAGCGCTTCGCACGCTTTGCCCTTGTTGCGCACATATACCTGGCTGGCGGGATTCTCCCCCACCAGGATCACGGAAAGGCCAACGGTTCTTCCCTTTTCTTTCAGGGCGGCCACCCGGGCTTTCAGTTCTTCCATCCGCTGTTCCGACAGGGCTTTTCCATCCAATAATACAGCCATCTTCACTCAATCCTTTGCCTTTGACAGTTTGTCCAATCCGATCAGCGCCACGCCCACTGCATTGTCCCCGGAAAATTCCGGGCGCCCAAAATAAAAATGCAGGCCCGCACGGCGTTTTTCATTCCGTTCCAACAGAAGATTTCTCAGCAGCCGGGAGGACGCCACGCCCCCTGCCACCAGCATATCCTTTACATTCGTGGTTTCCGATGCCGCGACCAGCAGGCGATGCACCGTCCGGCAAAGCACGCTGTACACTTCCGCAGCGACGTCCTCTTTGGGTTCCCCGGCGGCGACCATGCGCATGAGCTGCGCCTCCGCGCCGGATAAATGGCAGTTCAGCCTGTCCATGCTGACCGGCACCCGGTTTTTGCTGCTGCCCTTTACAGCGAGTTCTTCCAGATATGGCCCGCAGGGAAAGGGCAGGCCCAGCGCCACGCCGATCCTGTCCACCAACTGGCCCGCGTGCAGATCGACGGAGGTTCCGATGGGCTGAATTCCGTCGCCGTCCATCAGCAGCGCGTCCGTGGTGCCGCCGGAGAGATGCAGGGCGATGAACTTTTCACTGGTCAATCCCGTTCCGTACTTCGCGGCGGCGATGTGGCCCCGCTGGTGGGTGGTGGTAAAGAACGGGACGCCCAGCGCCGCGGCAATTGCTTTCCCGTGGCTCACGCCCACCTGGAACACGGGCATATAGGAGTCCTCCCCGTCCCTTGGGGACGAAGAAGCGCAGACGCAGGAAATGGGCTCGGACGCGCTTTCGAGCAGCGGCAGCAGCACATCGGAAATCTGCCTTACATGCGCAAAAACGGCCTCGCTTTGGCGAAGGCCGCGTTCCCCTGCCGCAACGGGCAGCAAATGCCTCTCCTGCCGGGGCGGCTTCCCCGGCGCGCACAGCGCGGCGGAAGTGGTATAGCAGCTTGTGTCCAGGCCAAGCGCCAGCATCAGGCGTCTCCTTCAGGCTGTTTTGCTTCGGCGTTCCGGGCCGCGAGCAGGGTGGAAAGCACGCCGTTGACGAATTTACCCGCCGTGGGCGAATCAAACTTCTGCGCGATCGCCACCGCTTCATTGATGATCACCGCGTCCGGCGTATCATCTGCATGGTATAGCTCCCACGCCGCCACCCGCAACACAGCCAGGTCCACTTTGGCGATACGGTCGAGCGTCCAGCCCTTTAAGCATTTTTCAATGGAAGCGTCCAGCGTTTCGGCGTTCTCTTCCACACCCGCCAGGATGCCGTCGATAAACTGCTGGTCGCCCTCCTCGGGCGAAAACTCAATCAGGCCGCGCAGCGTTTCTTCGCCGCCCTCGCCGCCCAGCATGTTTTCAAATACCATCTGCACCGCGGCAGCCCGCGCTGATTTCCGAGCCATGGATGATTCTCTCCGTTCTTATGTGATGATTGGGAAAGGGAGCGTGTCATTCGTCTCCGTCATCGTATTGGTCTTCCTCCGGCTGCGCTTCTTTTTCTGTTTCCTGCGACGCCCTTCTCGCCGCTTTTCCCGCGCCGTGGCGGGGTTCGCTGTAGGTCACGGCAGGCTTGGCAGGAAATAGGCGGTTGACCAGCCCTCTGATCTTCTCCTGCTTATCCTCCACGCCGCCGATGAACCCGCCGATCAGCATCAGAACGAAGAGAAGCAGCGTTTTCCAGAATCCGATCCACAGAAACAAAAGCCCCAGCAGCATTGCCACGCTGGCCGAAAACACCGCGCATTCCGGCGTGCCGATCCGGAAAGCCTGCTGAAAGAACGATCTGTTTTCGTTATTGTTCATCTTTCCGCTCCTCCGCCTGCGGGACTGCCGCTGGTATATCGTTCAAAGCGACTGCCCGGTTCTCGTCCGGCATAGCGTCTTTTTGCTCTTCAGGCTTTGGCTGTGCAGGCACGACGGTCTGCTGCTCCGCCTGGCAGAAGAGCCGCTGATGCATCGGCGCTTTTTCCGGCTCGTTTTCTTCCTCTTCCTCGATTTCGGCCACCAGCAGCGGCTCATCCTTTGTGTTTTCCACGATCACGCGCACCTCGCGCACCTCGATGCCCGAGGAGGCGACCAGATACTGCTTAATCTGTTTTTGCAGGGAAGCCACCGCAAGCGGGATGGAAATATTGTTGGCCAGCGAAATGTTCAGCTCCACCACAACGCCTTCGCGGGTGTTCACGATGCTCATAGAAATCAGATGGATTTCCTCATGCAGGTCGATGCACTTTTCCACCAGGTTTTCGATGGCCTTGACCGCGATGCGCAGTTCCCCGCTTTCCGTGCGCTGCACCACGTAATCCCGCCGCTGCATGCCGTACAGGCGGGGCAGCGTGAGCAGGTAAACGCTGAACCCAGCGCAGATCAGGCCAAATATGATTCGGAGCGTACGAAGCGCACCGCCGATTCCCGCGCCTGACAGGCCTTTTGCCTGCAGACCGGTAACGAGCAACGCCGCGCCGACCACCAGCGTGGCCGCCGCGCCGACGAGTATAATCGCTTTGTCGCGGAATTTTATTTTCATGTAGACTCTCCCTTCTTTGCCAAATCATGATCCGGGAGCGTCAAAAGGAGAAACGCTCCGGGCCGGCGCGGCCGGCAATCAGGAACGCAGCCGCACGCGGGGACGCTTCTTGTTTTTGTTCTGGCCGCCGTCCTCGGGTTCTTTCGGTTCAGCGGCGTCCTTCTTTTCTTCCTGAGGTTCCGCTTCCGGGGCGGCGTCGAGCTTCGCTTCCTCTTCCAGGGTGGCGGCGTCAAACTCGCTTTCTTCGGAAATCGCCTCGTCGCGGACGGTTTCATCCTCGTTGTCAGCGGGCTTTTCACTGGTTTTCGCGGGTTCTGCAGGCTCTTCCAGCACGGGCTTCTTGGACGCTTCCAGCAGGTTTTCCGTCGCTTTCTTTTCCATTTCAAAGCTGACGCCCTGCACGTGAACGTCCACCTTCACCACATGCAGCCCGGTCAGGCCCTCGAGCGCCTTACGCACGTTTTCCTGCACCTCGACGGCAACCTTCTGGATGGGCTTGCCGTATTCCACGATGATATAAAGATCGACGGCGGCCTCCTGGCTGCCAACTTCCACCTTGACGCCCTTGGTAATATTCTTATTGCGGCCCCAGATATCGCTGATGCCGCCGGAAACGCTCATACCCGCGACGCCGTCCACTTCGTTTGCGGCGACGCCCGCGATGGTGGCGATCACTTCATTGGCATAGCTGATGGTGCCGCCGTTTGACAGATCCACGTCCACTTTGACGGGGAGGTTTTCTTTCTTGGGTTGTTTCTGCGCCATGCGAAAAACACCTCCTTACAAGGATACCTCAGTATAACAGATTTTCGGGCGTTTGGCAACCATTATATGAAGTAAGGAGTTAGGAGTGAGGAGTTTTAGAATGTTTACAGATTTATACCGAAATACAACGCTGTAAAGCATCAGCAAAATACAACTCCTCACTCCTAACTCTCTTACGGCGTGATCCGGTTCGGCCCGCGGAACAGGAACATGACTTCCTTGATGCTAAGACCCAGCAGCAGCATGGTCAGGCGGTCAACGCCCAGGCCAAAGCCGCCGTGGGGCGGGCAGCCGTATCGGAAGAAGTCCATGTAGAACTTCACGTCCTCGCCCAGGCCCTTTTCGTCGGCCTGCTTGCGAAGCTGCTCGTAGCGGTGCTCGCGCTGGGCGCCGGTGGTGATTTCGGTGCCGCGCCAGATGAGGTCGTAGCCCAGGGGCATCCCGTGTTCGTCGCGCATATGGTAGAAGGCGCGCTTTTCGGGGCCGTAGTCGGTGACGAACAGGAATTCATGGCCGAACTTGTCCATGCTCAGCTTGGCGCAGAGGTGCTCGGCGTCGGTGGTCAGGTCGTTCTTCTCGCTGTCCTCCACGGTGTAGCCGTAGCGTTCTTCCAGTTCCTTGTACACGTCGGCCAGCTTCATTTCCGGGAAGGGCAGCGTGGGAACGACAGTGTCCAGGCCGTACAGTTCCTTGATCTGGTCGCCGTACTTTTCCTGAACGCGTTTCAGGGCGTATTGCAGCAGCTCGGCTTCAAAGGCCATCACGTCCCGGAAGGAGGTGATGTAGCTCATTTCCACGTCGAAGCCCGTGAATTCGGTGGCGTGCTTGTTGGTGAAGCTCTTTTCGGCGCGGAACACGGGGCCGACCTCAAAGATGCGGTCAAAGCCCGCAGCCATGGCCATCTGCTTGTAGAACTGGGGGCTCTGGGAAAGGTAGGCTTTCCGGTCAAAGTATTTGAGCTCGAACACGTCGGAGCCGGATTCGCTGGCCGCGCCGATCAGCTTCGGGGTGTGAATTTCCATGAAATTCTTGCCGAGGCAATATTCCCGCATAGCCCCCACCAGCTCGGTCTGAGCCTTGAAGATCAGGGTGTTTTTGTCGCTGCGCAGGTCCACCCACCGGTAATCCATGCGGCTGTCGATGGCCGCGTCCTTGGTGAGGGGCAGCGGTTCGGCAATGGACAGGATTTCCATTTCCTCCGGCAGCATTTCCTTGCCGCCCATCTTCACATAGCTGTTTTCCACCACGGGGCCGATGCAGGTGACGACGCTTTCCACCGTCAGCTGGTCAACGATGGCCGCCAGGTCGGGGTGCTTTTCCTTTTCAATCGTTACCTGTAAGCGTCCGCTGTGGTCGCGGATCACCAGGAAAGCCATGGTGCGCTTGTTCCGCAGGTTCTCCACGAACCCCTGAATCTTGTTGTTTTCGCCGCAGACCACGTTTGCGATCAAGGTACGTTTCATGTGTGTAAAACTCCTTTCAAAAAACAATGTTAGTATTATTATAAATCGTTACCAACCACTTCATCTACACCATCATTTATATTAAGATATAAATAAGTCAGATAATGTCTGAATACTTTATGGCCATCACTATCAAGATATT
This sequence comes from Clostridia bacterium, assembly GCA_017509065.1. The sequence continues at coordinate 17,122 of JAFWQM010000028.1, read as the reverse complement.
TCCACTCGTTATAAACAATACAAGAATATAGAATATGATCAATAACTACTTTCTTTCCATTATTTGTATAAACAATATACTGATTATGACGAAGTAATTCCTTCTCATCATCTACTTTATTATACAAATCCAAATTTCCATTAGGATAGCTAACAACTTGCTCATTTGGAACTGGTGCACCATACTTTTTTGTCAATCCATCATTTATGATGTCATATTCTTCATTAGATGATTCTTCATCTCCTCTATTAATATTTTTGTCTTCATTATATTTTATATAGATGGCTGACAGTTTATTATATTTAAATACATAAGCTAAAGTCGAATCGGGTATTCCAGATAGTTTGAGATCCTCTATTGTCAAATATGAATTGCGCATATAATAGTTACTTGGAAGGCCTTCCTTTTCTTTAACTATTTCTGATGTGTCACCAAATGCTACTCCATTGCGAAATAAAAATTCAGTCATTTCACAATTGCTTTGAATAGTAAATAAACACAACAGTATTATGACGATAAATAAAACACTTCTCTTTATCATATATGCTTCTCCTTCTCTGAAAAAATGAACCGTTTCTTTATTCAAACTTTCTCAAAATAACGTAACAGCTGTTTGGAAGAGTCTCTCACTTTTACTGTCATCTTGACTCAGCAGTTATAAAAGAATAAATCTATCCGTAACTCAGTCTTTCAACCTATAATACTTTTGATCTCCTCCGCCGCGGTGTCCACCGGCAGTTCCTTTTCTTCCTTGGTCTGCATATCGCGCAGCTTCACGGTGCCGCGCTCATATTCCTCGCCGCCGACGAGGACGACATAGCGCGCGCCGATCTTATCCGCAAATTTGAACTGGGCTTTGAGGGAACGCCCCGCCAGGTCGCAGTCCGCTTTGACGCCCAAATCCCGTAGGTTCTGGGCAAAGGTGAAAGCGGGAATCTTCATGTCAGCGCCCAGGTTCGCCACGTACACGTCGGTGGTGGAGGGCATATCGGGCAGCAGGTTTTGATTTTTCAGCTCCATCAGAATCCGCTCCGCACCGATACCGAAGCCCGCCGCCGGGGTGGCGGGGCCGCCGAGCTGCTCCACCAGGCCGTCGTACCGCCCGCCGCCGCATAGGGCCAGGCCCTCCCGGCCCGCCTGCATGATGATCTCGAACACGGTCTTGGTATAGTAATCCAGGCCGCGCACGATGTGGGAGTCGATTTCAAAGGGGATGTTCCGGGCGTTCAGAAGCGCCTGCAACTGGGCAAAGTGTTCCTTGCATTCGTCGCACAGGCAGTCCAGAATCACCGGCGCGTCCTTCACGATGGCCTTGCACTTTTCTTCCTTGCAATCCAGGATGCGCAGGGGGTTTTTCTGGAAGCGCTCCTGGCAGGTGGGGCACATTTCGTGGATGCGCTCGCCCAAATATTCCTTTAGCTTCTGGTGGTACACCGGCCGGCATTCCGGGCAGCCGATGGAGTTGATATGCACGCACAGGTTTTTGAGGCCCAGCCCAGTCAGGAAGCCGAACAAGGTGGAAATCAGTTCCGCTTCCACCGTCGGCTCCTTGCCGCCGAAGCACTCCATGCCAAACTGGTGATGCTCGCGGAGCCTGCCGCTCTGGGGGTTCTCATAGCGGAAAATGGGCGCGTTCAAATAATACACCTTGCAGGGCAGCGCGTCCTGGAACAGGTGGTTTTCAATAAAAGCGCGCACGGCCCCGGCGGTGCCCTCGGGCTTCAAGGTGATGGAGCGCTCGCCCTTGTCCTTGAAGGTATACATTTCCTTCTGCACGATGTCCGTGGTGTCCCCCACGCCGCGCAGAAACAGCTCGGTATGCTCGAACACGGGCGTCCTGATCTCCCGGTAGCCCGCTTTGGCCGCGGCCTCCCGTTCCTTTTGCTCGATCCATTGCCACAGGTAGGCGTCCTGCGGGAGCATATCTCTTGTGCCCTTGGGCGCTTGCGTCAGCATTGTGTTTCCTCCTTAAAAAATACGCCCATGCCATGCGCATGGGCGGAATTCGCGGTGTACTTGCCCGGATAGGCTAATTCATTATAAAAGGAAATGCCTGTTCTGTCAATAAAAAACAGTTTTTTCGTGTTTATCCCGAAACGGATTCCAGCCGGGCGATATGCCCCGCCATGGCGTCGCAGAATGCAGGCAGCAGCGCGGGGCGTTCCTCGGACGGATAGCCCAGGAAATCCTTGCAGTCCGTGACGGCGGCTTTCACCGCCAATTGCAGATCCTCCAGCCGCATCATCAGCAAATCCCGCTGTACCTTCAAGCGGTCTTTTTCCGTCGCGTCGTTTCTGGACGCCCTCCGCAGCAGGGCGTTCATGCCGCTCAGAATCGCCTGGGCGTCTGGGTCGGCGTTCTGCTCGTGGGAAAACGCTTTTTCGGACGGCGGGATGGGCCGGATGGTCACGGTCATGTCCGGGCAGGGCTTGCCCGCGTCCCGCAGTTCCTGACATATTTCCTCAATCAGATCGGGCCGCTTGCGCAGCAGAGCCCGGTATTTGTTCTGGTAGCGCAGCATCAGCGTTTTATCGCCGTGAGACAGGTCCATCACCGACGCCCGCACCGACTGGCCTTCACCTTTGGCCGCCAGCACATGGCGAAGCAGGTCCTGGATTTCTTCATCGGAAAACGTTTCAAACGGCGCGGCGCGTTTGCAGGCCCCTCCGTCCTGGTCGCGCAGCTGCATATAATAATAATTCCGTACGCTGTTCGGCTTGCGTCCAAGTTCCTCCCCCATGCGCCCAAACACCGCGCGCAGCGGCGCGCCTTTTTCCGACGCTTCCCGCACTTCTTTCAGCAATAAATCCGCTTCCTCCCGGCTCCAGCCGTTGTGGGTCATATGCACGGTCTGTTCCATGAAAAAACCTCCGCGTTGTTATTTCTTTCCATAGTATGCGCGGAGGACAGAAAGAATATGCGTACAGCGTAAAAAGAGTTATTTCCATCCAGCTCCCAGCGCGGCGGCCGTCTTGTCCGCATCCGGGGAAACAAGCAGCGCAAGATACGCGCCGTTTTCCAACACCCGGGCGTTTTCCAGCTTGAATACCTGATCGGGCTGATAATCCCGGTACACACCCAGCTGTTCGGTCCGGTAGGCTTCCAGCGCTTTTTTGACCGCGACCCGGTCGACGCTTTGCTTGACCTTGAGGATACAGATCATCTCCGGAGTGGCGCGGGTGTTGTCCATGCGGAGGCACCAGTCGTCCAGATCGTCCGTTTCCACCAGCAGGTGCTTTGCGAGATACTTGGCGTTTGCGTCCGCCATCTCCTGAAACGAAGCGGAGGCGGCGACAGCGTCCGCGAGCTCCGCGCAGGTCTTGCTGATCACGGCGGGCTGCTCCTTCGCAGCGCATCCGCACAGCAGGCACAGCAGTGCGATGAGGCAGAACAGCCTGATTCTTTTGTTTTCCATCGTTATGTTCCTTTCAAACTCTTACTCAACATCCACTGTATGAGTGCGCACCAGCTGTTCAATCAGCTTCGACCCTTCAACTTTCAGATGAAAGCCGTCCGGCGCGGCGTATTCTTCGCTCAGATAGCCATCCTCATCGGCCACTAAGATAAAAGCGTCCAGGAAGTACACCTGCATTTCCTCCGCCAGCGCCATCAGCCCTTCCCGGAAACGCCAGTACCGCCTGATATCCAGCCCGTCCTTTTTGACCCGCGCGCGGTTGGGGGACGTGGGGCACAGGAGATAAAAAACCGTGTCCGGGTATTCATGAATCATCCGCTCCATCATGACCCTGTAATCGCCAAGTGTGCCCTCGTATGTTTTATGATCCAAGGCGTTGCTGCCCAGGAAGATAAAGATTTTTTTGTGAGAGTACAGGTTGATCATATCGTAAGCCGTCACCCAACGGTCTTCCTTTTGGAGCAGGAACAGCTTTTTGTCCATGGAAATGGGGCTCATACCGACAAGCGTGACAAAGTTCGCGGTCGGGAACAGATCCAGCATCTCGATGTTTTCCATAATGGAATCACCCAGGAACACCGCGTCCTCAAAGTAATCGTCTCCGGCGGGTTCATGCTCCGGCGGGTAAGGCGGAGGAACCAGGGGATTCGACCAGCCGACGATTTCTTCAGCGCAGGCCGAAACCGTCAGGCACAGCGCAAGCGCCAGGCAGATCATAACCCGTCCAGCAAAGACAAATTGCGGCTTGAAGCCAGGGACGACAGGCCGTTGACGCATAAGATCACTTCTCCTCCACATATCTTCACTTCATCCACGACATTCCCGGTATAATACCGCGCATCGATAGCCACGACGCGGTGATAATGCCGGGCCAGCAGCGGCAGCAGGGAGTTGGCAAAAGAATCCTTGATCACAAACAGCGTGCCCGCGGGTTGGGCGTCGTTGACCAGCTCCAGCAGGCCGTGATTGCCGTAAAGCAGGGCGGCGTACCGGTCGCGCTTCTGCAGCTGGCTTTCATCCGCGAGTCCCTCTTTTTCCTCGCCGTCGGCGATCAGCCGGATGCCGGACACATCGGCGTAGGAAAACGCGTCCGGCTGCTGCCAGGGCAGGGGACAGCGGGCGTGGAAGCTGCCATAAAAGGGCAGCGGTTCCGTGAGCGTATCCACCGGCAGCGGCGAAAGGCCCAGCGCCTGGCAGACGACCTGATAGCCCACTTGGGTGCCCGACATGTTCCAGTGGTGGTCGGTGTGGTAATAAAGATCCCCGCAGCCCCTCGTTCCGCATAGCGAAGCCGTAAGCGGAAGCAGCGTCGTTTCCTGCCCCGCCGCGTCAAGCAGCGCGCTTTCGTCGGCGACAGGCGCATAAGCGGGAACAGCGTCGGCATAAACCAGCGCGGCGGAGGGAACCGCCAGCAGATAGGCGGGGACGCCGGTCTGCTCTGAAAGGTCGGTGAGCGCAGCGGCGTTGAGGCGCACATTGCGCTCGCTGTAGCCGTCCGTCCGGTCAAACAGCCGCCCGTCCTTCCCCAGCAGCACGCTGTTTATCATCCTTCGGCCCATGCCCGCCTCCATGGTCATGTACAGGGAAACGAAAGCGTCCCGGATGGGGATCTGATCCGCGGTGAAGGATTCAAAACGGTCTGCCCACCGGCCGTTGGTCAGGGAGGAAAGCGAAACCTCCGGTGGCTTGGACAGCACGCGGTTTTCCATTTCACTGAACTCGCGCCGCGGCAGCAGCCACTGGCCCGCCAGCAGCAGGAGCAGCAGCGCCATGGATACAACGAACAGAGGCGATTTTTTCATTCCACGCGCGCCTCCTTAAAACCGAAAATAGAGAAAGGGATTGTAGGAGCTTTTCGTCAGCGCCGCGAGGCTCAGAAGCAGCAGCGCAAGCATGACCGCAAACCGAAGGCCGGTAAAGCGCCTGATCAGCTTTTTCGCGCCTTCCACGATAACGGGAACACAGCACAGCGCAGACACAGCCAGTAGCGGAGCCATCTCACGCAGCCAGAACAAGGCATGGCCTTCCCAACGGCATGTGACCAGACTGCCGAGCATGGGCAGAATATTCTGCGCGCCGTTGGCGCTGAACATCATCCAGCCAATGCCCACGCAGAAATACATGAACAGCCGCCGTAATACGCCGGGCGCTTTCAGCCTCTCCAGCAGGTATTTGTCCAAAGTGAGCGTTACGAAATACCAAAGGCCCCACAGGATGAATTCCCAGCTGGCCCCATGCCAGAAGCCTGTGAGCGTCCAGACCGTGAGCATGTTCAGGAGCGTTATTCCCGTGCCCCGCCGGTTGCCGCCCAGAGGGATATACACGTAATCCCGGAACCACCCGCTCAGCGTGATATGCCAGCGCCGCCAGAAATCCGTGACAGAGGACGCGGCGTAAGGATGGTTGAAATTCCGGGGGAAGGAAAAGCCGAGCATCCTTCCCATGCCCACCGCCATCACGGAATAGCCCAGAAAATCGAAGTAAATCTGCAGGCTGTAGCACAGCATATAGAGACACGCACAGAGCGTGTCCGCTTCCATCAGCTTCCGCATTTCCTCAGCGAACGCGCCAAGCGGATTTGCAAGCAGCGCCTTGGCCGCAAGTCCCCCGATGAACAGCGCCATGCCCGCTTCCAGGGCCGCGCTGTCCTGCCTTCGCTTTTCATGGAGGGCTTTGGATAAATCGGAATAGCGCACGATCGGCCCGGCGATCAATTGGGGAAACATGAACAGAAACGTGCCGAAGGAAAACAGATTCTTTTCACTGGCTGTTTTTTTTCGGTATACGTCCACCAAATATCCTGTGGCTTGGAACGTAAAAAAGCTGATGCCCAGGGGCAGCGTGCCCGGCGAAAACCAAGCTTCAAGAGAAAAGCTTACGCCCAATACGTCCCGCAGAACGCCCGCTATAAACCCCATATATTTCCACAGGAACAGGGCACCCATATTGGCCATGATGCCAAGCGCCAGCAGGCATTTCCGCATTCCCAGTTTCTCCGCTTTTTCCAGCAGCACGCCGCAGCCCCAGTCCGCGATCAGCAAGCCGAAGAACAGCGGCACGAACCGGGCGTCTCCCCAGGCATAAAAAAACAAGCTGGCAAAAAACAAAAACGGATTTTGCAGCCGTTTGGGCAGGAACAGATGAATCAGAATGACAGGAGGCAAAAAGTAAAGCAGGAAAGAAAGGCTTGAAAACAGCATGCTTTTCCTCCTTTCTTCCCGCGATTCGCGGCTGCATTACAGTGTGGTTCTCTTTTCCTGTCAGCTTTGGCTGAGCGCATCCAGCCGGATGATCTCAGCGCCCATGAGCTCCGCTTCCCGCTCGTCGTGAACGGAAAGCACGGTGAGCGGAAACCTGCCTTTGATCCGTCCGGCGATCCTCTCCCGCAGAGATTCGTCCAGGCCCTTGAAGGGCTCGTCCATGAGCAGCACATCCCCGCCGAAAGCCATCGCCCGGGCCAGGGCGACCCTTCGCCGCATCCCGCCGCTCATCTCACGGGGAAGCTGGGTTACGTCGGAGATTTCCATCTGGTCCAGCCAGCATGTTGCTTTCTCTGCACTGCTGACCAATTCCACATTTTTTTCTGCGCTCACCCAGGGCAGCAGCCGGTCTTCCTGAAAAAGGAAGGATATATTTTTGTTTTCCAGCCCGGTGATCTTGCCCACGTCGGGCTGCTTTAACCCGGCCAGAACGCGCAGCAGCGTGGTTTTTCCAAAGCCGGACGGGGCCATGATCGCGGCCGCGCCGGTATCGGGAAAGGAGACGCTGAGGTTTGCCAGGACCTTTTTCTCCGGATAGCCGGCACACACGCGGTCCAGGATGATCATTGCCCCGCCTCCTTCCGTTTGCGCGCGAGGGCTTTGAGGCCCGCCTCCAGTGCCATGGACAGCAGGATCACCGTCAGCGTCCAGGCAAAGAGATCGGGGTATTCCAGATAATTCTTCGCGTCGCTCAGATGCTTGCCCACAGAGTCTGGCGTCAGGGCGATCACTTCCGCTGCGATGCCGCTCTTCCAGGCAAAGCCCAGGCCGGTCATGCACGCCGCCATGAACGCGGGTCTGACTGAAGGGAAGTACAGATAACACAGTTTCTTCCACCGGGAAAACCGATACATTCGCGCCATTTCGAGCAAATCTCCGTCCACCGCGTTCAGCGCTTCCTGCGTGGCCGTCCAGATGATGGGCAGCACCATGAGGAAGGAGATGAACACCGGCACATGGGCGCGCTTGAGCCACAGCCACACCAGCAGAATGAAGGACGAAACCGGCGTGGCGCGGATCACCGTGCGCAGCGGCGACAGCAGCGCGTCCAGGCCCTTCAGCCAATAGCAGCCCACCGCCAGCAGCGCCCCCGCAGCCACCGCCAGCCCATAACCCAGCGCCACCCGCAAAAGCGTAAAAGCAACGCTGCGCCAGAACGTGTCCGTGCCGCAAAGACGCGCAAAAGCCAGGGCTGTTTCACGCGGCCCCGGCAATAGTTTCGGCAGGCCCACCGCCAGCGCGATGAGCTGCCAGATCCCGATCCAGAACGCGCCAATCAGCGCGCGGCGCAGGAAACTCTTTGCACGCTTCATAAATAAGGAATCATGTCAGCCAGCCGTCCGAAGGTGAGGCCCGGCTTGATGGGCGATTCAGCCGCCATCTGCGCGGTGGTTTCGCCGCTCATGACCAGTATGGAGAGCATGCCGAAGTTCACGCCGGTGGCGATGTCCGTGTACAGCCTGTCCCCCACCATAGCCATTTCCTCTTTTTTGAGACCGGTCACGCGCAGGGTTTCCTCCACAATTCCGCTGTTGGGCTTGCCGATGATCACATCCGGCTCCCGGCCCGTACTTGCCTTCACATAGGCGATGGTCGCCCCGATGTCGGGGATGAAGCCCGTTTCCGTGGGGCAGTTGAAATCCGGGTGCGTGGCGATGTAAGGCAGGCCGGCGCGCACGTGGTCGCAGAGCATGGTCATTTTTTTGTAGTCCAGCTCCGTATCAAAGGCAATCAGCACGTAATCAGGATGTTCCTGGTCGATTTCCACGCCCAGAGCTTCCATTTCCCTGGTTTCAATCTCATTCGCCAGCAGGAAAGCTTTCTTTCCGGGGAAGCGGTTGGTTACATACCGGGCCGTCGCCTGGCCGCTGGTGAGCACATTGCGGAACTCCTCCGGCACGCCCATGCGGGCCAGCTTCTGCTTGTAGAAATCCGCTGACTTGGAGGAATTGTTGGTCAGGAAAAGGCACTGCCGCCCGGTGTCATGCAGCGCTTTCAGGAAATCCAGCGACCCGTCGATCAGTTGGTTGCCCAGGTAAAAGGTGCCGTCCATGTCCAGCAAAAAACAGCGGATACCGGATAAACGCTCCCGAATATTCATGTCAGTTTCCTCCCGTCAGCCCCACGTCAAAGCGGATGAGGCCGTTTGATTTATGTGCAATGCCCAGTAACGCGCCGTCCGCGTACACACGAACGCGGTCATTTTCCCGCAGTTTGGGCATAAGGCCCGCGGGCAGCTTGCCGCCGTTTTTCCCGAGCTTCCAAAGCTGTTCCGGCAAGTCCAGCCGGGGCAGCGGCTGCAGGGGATAGTCCATCGGCAAAAGCAGGCTTTCTATGTCGCCCCGTTCCTTCGCCGCCGTCACTTCTTCAATGGTCACCGCGTTTTCGATGGAAAAAGCACCGTGCCTTGTGCGCAGCAGAAACCGCATATGCGCGGGGGTGTTCAAGGCCTGGCCGATGTCGTGACAAAGCGTGCGGATATAGGTGCCGCTTCTGCAGTCCACGAACAGCATATACCCGTCGGGGCTTGCCTGCTCTTCCAGTTCCAAAGAATGAATCAAGGTTGGCCGCGCTTTGGTTTCCACCGCGACGCCCTTCCGCGCCAGCTCGTACAGCGGCACGCCATCCCGCTTTAACGCGGAATACGCGGGCGGATGCTGCATGATCCCCCCCCGGAACGCGGGCAGTACAGCAAGGATTTCTTCTTTGCCCGGCACATACGTCGGGTTTTCGATGACGACACCCTGCGCGTCCTGGGTGTCCGTGGCCCCGGCGAAGGCGATTTCAGCGATATAGCTTTTGCTCTTGTCCGGGAAATAGTCCAGCAGCCTGGCGGCCCTCCCCACCATGATCGGCAGCACGCCCGCGGCCTCGGGGTCGAGCGTGCCCGCGTGACCCACCTTTTCCCCGGTCAGGCGCTTCACCGCCGCCACCGCCGCGCCGGACGACATGCCCGGCGGTTTCAGGAAATTGATAAAACCGTTCATTTCTTCCCCTCGGCCAGTTCTGCCAGATCCTTTTCCAGCGCTTCGCAGAGCCCGTCCAATGATCCCTGATAGCGCAGGCCGGACGCCTGTTTGTGCCCGCCGCCGCCATATTTCCGGGCGATCACGGACACATCCAGTCCCGGCAGCGAACGCAGGCTGGCCTTCACCTCGCCGCTTTCGCGCTCCTCTGCCAGGAAGCACGCTTCCACGCCGGGGATGTTCAGCGCATAATTCACGATGTTGGAATTGTGCTCCGGCAGCGCGTGGCATTCCCGATAATCCCGCGCGTCAATCCGCATCCCGGCGCATTTCCCGTTCGCGAAGATTATCAGGGAATTGAGCGCGCGGCCCAGCAGCCGGGCGTTGGGCTCCTCCCGCAGCAGATGCAGCCGACGCGCCGCGTTGTCCAGGTCAAGGCCCGCTTCCATAAGTTCCGCCATGATCCTGAACGCTTCCGCTGTGGTGTTGGGCTGAACGAGATTCCCCGTGTCCATGCTGATGGCGCAATAAAGACACACGGCGATTTCCTTTGTCAGGTCAACGTTCAGCGCGCGCATGAACCTGCGCACCAGGCATCCGGCAGCGGAAGTGGAACCGTCTACCACATTCATCCGGGCGTAGCGCGGGTTATCGCCGTGATGGTCGATCTGCATCGTGACCGGCACGGAAAGAAATATGTCCGCGCACGCGCCCATGCGTTCCAGCGAGGCGGTATCCACAGCCAGCGCCGCGTCAAACGCTTTTCCTTTCAGCGCTTCCGCGTCCACGACCTCGTCAGCACAGGGCAAAAAGCGATACTGCGCGGGCACGGGATCGCCGCACGCCATGGCCACCTGTTTTCCCAAGGCTTTCAAAATCAGGCCCGCGGCAAGCAGGGAGCCGATGGCATCCCCGTCCGGAGAAATATGGCAGCACAGCAAGATGCTGTTCGCGTTTTTGACCGCGGACAGCATTTCGTGCGGAAAATCAGTCTTTATTTCCTTCGGTGTCCCGGGATTCCTCTCCATGAGAATTATCCTCCTGGGGAATTACGTCTTTCAGTACCTGAGCAATATGCGCGCCATAAGCGATGTTCCTGTCGCGCTCAAAAAGAAGCTCCGGAGTATAGCGCAAATCGACCCGCAGGCCCAGTTCATGGCGGATGTATCCGGCAGCCTTTTTCAGCGCCTTGATCATTTCATCCGCCTTATCGTCTTCCAGCACGCTCACATATACCTTCGCCCACCTTAAGTCGCGGGTCACGTCCGCCCGCGTTACGGCATAGGTGCCGGAAATTCGCGGGTCGTTCATGTCCCGGATGATGGCGTCGATGGCGTGACGCACTTCTTCCGAAATCCGGTCAATGCGAAAACTGCTCAATTTGTTTGTCCTTTCTATTGGGTTTTTTATCTGGGGGGAACCGCTCTTTGGAGCCAAAGACTGCCTTTCCCTCACAGGGGAAGGTGGCGCGAAGCGCCGGATGAGGTCTATCCCCCCAGACCCCTTCCGAGAAAGCTATAAGGGAAGCGCTAAATAGCCTCTTCAATTCCATGTTTCCTCATGCAGCACGGGGAAGCAATAAAGGATTTCGTTGCAAGTATAATCCCGTACAGGTTTTCTTTGGAAAGGCGCGGAAAACCTTTCTTTATCCGAAAAGAAAGGTTTTCCGCAAATCTCTGTTTACTCCCAGGCGTCAGCGCTCGATTTCCTCCATCACGAAGCACTCGATCACGTCGCCCTCTTTGATGTCGTTGTAATTCTCCAGGCCGATGCCGCACTCGTAGCCGGAGGCGACTTCCTTCACGTCGTCCTTGAAGCGGCGGAGGGAACTCAGCTTGCCTTCGAAGATGACCACGTTGTCGCGCAGCAGGCGCACGGAAGCGTTGCGCTGCACCTTGCCGTCCGTAATATAGGAGCCGGCGATGGTGCCCGCGCCGGTGATCTTGAAGGTGGAACGCACTTCGGCGTGGCCGAGCAGGTTCTCCTTGAACTCGGGAGCGAGCAGGCCCTTCATGGCTTTTTCCACGTCCTCGATAGCCTGGTAAATGATGCGGTACAGGCGGATGTCCACGCCCTCGCGCTCGGCTGCGTCGCGAGCGGTAGAGTCGGGACGGATGTTGAAGCCGATGATGATGGCGTTGAACGCGGAGGCCAGGTTCACGTCGTCCTGCGTGACCGCGCCGACGGCGGAATGCAGCACGCGTACCTTCACTTCGTCGTTGGAGAGCTTCTCCAGCGCCTGTTTCACGGCTTCCACGCTGCCCTGCACGTCGGCCTTGATGATGATGTTCAGGTTCTGCACCTTGCCCTCGGCGATGCCCGCGAACAGGTTATCCAGGCTGACCTTGGTGGTATTGACCCGGGCGGCCTTGAGCTTGTCGCGGCGCTCCTGGGCGACCTGGCGGCTCAGATGGTCGTCAGCCACGGCGAACATTTCGTCGCCCGCCAGGGGCACTTCGTTGAAGCCGGAAATTTCCACGGGCGTGGAAGGCCCGGCCTTCTGCACGCGCTCGCCTCGGTCGTTGACCATGGCGCGCACACGGCCGGAGGCCATGCCGGCGACGATGTTGTCGCCGACTTTCAGGGTGCCGTTCTGGAGCAGCACGGTGGCCAGCGGGCCGCGCGCCTTGTCCAGCTTGGCTTCGATGATGACGCCCTTCGCCATGCGGTTGGGGTTGGCTCTGAGTTCCATCGTGTCGGCCTGCAAAAGGATCATTTCCAGCAGGTCGTCCACGCCTTCGCCGGTAACGGCGCTGACGGGCACCATGATGGTGTCGCCGCCCCAGGCTTCGGGCACCAGCTCGAACTTGGTCAGATCCTGCATGATACGGTCCGCGTTCGCGCCGGGCTTATCCATTTTGTTGATCGCCACCACGATGGGCACGTCGGCGGCCTTGGCGTGGTTGATAGCCTCGATGGTCTGGGGCATGACGCCGTCGTCTGCGGCCACCACCAGCACGGCGATGTCCGTAGCCTGCGCGCCGCGCATACGCATGGCGGTGAAGGCTTCGTGGCCGGGGGTGTCCAGGAAGGTGATCTGGCGGCCGTCCAGCTTGACGGTGTACGCGCCGATATGCTGGGTGATACCGCCCGCTTCGGTGGCGGTGACGTGGGCCTTGCGGATGTAGTCCAGAAGGCTCGTCTTGCCGTGGTCCACGTGGCCCATGATCGTAATGACCGGAGGACGGGGCTGCAGATCGTCTTCGGCGTCCTCAACATCGGCTTCGGACAGCGCGTCTTCAGCGGTCTTATCCAGCTTCATTTCCAGCTCCACCCCGAATTCGGAGCAGACCAGGGAAGCGGTGTCAAAGTCCAATTCGGAGTTGATGTTGGACATGATGCCCAGCATCAGCAGCTTCTTTAAGATTTCGCCCGCGGGCTTGCCGATGCGCTCGGTCAGGTCCTTTACGGTAATGGTCTCGGCGGTCATGAACGCCTTTTCGATCTTGATCGGAGCCATCATCTGCTGGGCGGAAGGCTGCTTCTTGGCGGGGCGCTTCTTGCCGCCGCGCACGGTATCGTCGTCATACCCGCTGTTGTAGCTTTCCTTCTGCAGCTGCTTGCGGTTCTTCGCCACATGCTCGGGATCGTGCTGACGGATATACTGCTTCTTATTGGGATCGTAATTGCTGACCCGCTCTTTCTCCACCACGGGCGTCAGTTCGGGGCCGCGGTTGCGTCCGCCCATCGAACGGTTTCCTCCCTGGGGCCGGCTGCCGCCGCCCATCGGGCGATTGCCGGCGGGCTGACCCTGACCGGCAGGACGGCCAAACTGGCCTTGCTGACCGGCGGGGCGTCCGTATTGACCGCCTTGCGCCGCGCCGGTGGGACGCGCGCCTTGCCCGGCCTGACCCGCGGGACGGCCATACTGCCCGCCCTGCGCCGCGTTGGCGGGACGGCCGTACTGGCCGGGCTGTCCGTTCGCCGGACGGCCAAACTGACCGGACTGTCCCTGGGGATTGGCGGGGCGGCCGTACTGGCCGGGCTGCCCGGCCGGACGGCCATACTGCTGCTGCCCCTGCGGGCGCGCGCCGGGTACCGCGCCGGCCGGACGGGGCGCTGCTGTACGGGGCGCTTGCTGCTGGACGGCGGCAGACGGTTTCGCCGGCGCGGCGGAAACCTGTTTCACCGGCTGCTGAACGGCGGCCGGCTTTGCTGCAGGTTTCTCCGCTGGCTTTGCGGCAGGCTTTACTGCAGGCTGTTCCGCGGGAGCGGGTTTGGCCTGCTCTTCCTTCTTTTCAGCGGGTTCAGCCTTCGGAGCGGGCGCGGCCTTTTCTTCCTGCTTCGCGGCAGGCTGATTGCTCTGCTGCGTTTTCTCCGCCTTTTCCACGGGCTTTTCCGCTTCCGCGGGTTTCGCCGCTTCTTTCTTTTTTTCCTTTTCGGGTGCGGGCGCTTCGGGGGCAGCCGCCTCGTCTTCGTCGGGCATGGTCCAGGCTTTGGCGTGCTGCTTAGCCAGCTCCGCCTGTTCTTCCTGGCGCTTGCGCGCTTTCTCTTCTTCCTCTTCGCGCTGGAACTTCTGTTCCTGCTTGCGCAAAGCTGACAGCACGGTATCCAGGCTGCGCCGGATACGCGTCGCGTCCTCCAGGATCACGCCCGCCTGCTGATTGATTTCCTTCGTGGCTTCAGCCAGTTTCACCTTCGTCATTCGATGCTTGCACCCCCGCACTTGGCTTTAATCAGGTTGATTCGCTGTTTGATCTTTCTTCGTTTATTGATAAAGTTTCCTGTATTCGCTTCGCCAGGTTTCCCTTCCTGACGGCGGCGGCCATGCGCCCTTCCCTGCCGCAGGAGCGGGAAATCTCGTCCTCCGGCAAGGTATATACAGGAACGGAACGGAACGCGCAGGCGTCCAGGAGCTTTTTCTTCGTTCCCTCGGAAGCGCCCGCGTCCAGCAGCAAAAGCGCCGCTTTCCCGCTGCGGATCTCCTGGAGCGCGATATCCGCGCCCAAGGCGACCTGCCCGGCCCTGCACGCGAGGCCCAGGAGCCCGGAAACGCCGCTCATGCCTGGGCCTCCAGTTCCTTCAGGGCTTCGAGCAGAGAAGCGTGGGTCTCCTCGCCGAGGGGACATTCAAATGCTCTTTCCAGCTGCTTTTGCTTGATGGCCCGCTTCAGGCATTCCGCCGAGCGGCACACATACGCGCCGCGCCCCGGCTTGCGCCCCGTCGCGTCGATGGACACGGCGCCATCCGGGGATTTGACGACCCGCAGCAGTTCCTTCTTGGGCTTCATTTCCCGGCAGCCCACGCACATGCGCATGGACACCTTTTTTTCTTTCATTTGAAAAACCTCTTACATGGTTTCGTCGTCGCCGGTTTCAGGCAGCCTGTCGTAATCCTCGGCATCGTCCGCGATGATGGAGCCGCTGCCTTCCGGAACGCTCGCGGCGTCCTGGGCGCGCAGCTCGTTGTACTGGGTTTGGGATTTGATGTCGATCTTCCAGCCCGTCAGCTTGGCGGCGAGGCGGGCGTTCTGGCCTTCCTTGCCGATGGCCAGGGAAAGCTGGTTGTCCGGCACCACCACGCGGCAGATTTTTTCCTCGTCGGACTGCAGCACCTGCTCCACGAACGCGGGATTCAGGGCGTTGGCGACGAACTCAGCCGGGTCGGCGGACCACTTGATGATGTCGATCTTTTCGTTTTTGAGCTCGCTGACCACCTTATCCACGCGGCTGCCGCGCGGGCCGACACACGCGCCAACGGGGTCGATCATGGCGTCGGTGGAAGCCACGGCCATCTTGGTACGGCTGCCGGCTTCGCGGGCGATGGACTTGATCTGCACCACGCCGGTGGCAATTTCGGGCACTTCCATTTCAAACAGGCGCTTGACCAGGCCGGGATGGATGCGGCTGACCGCCACCTGGGGGGTGCGGAGCGCATCCTTATTGGCGCGGTACACCTGCAGAACATAGACCTTAATATGGTCGCCGGGGCGGTATTCCTCGCCGGGCATAAACTCGCTGGCATCCAGGAAGCCGCGTGTGCGGCCCAGCTCCACGTACACGCCCTTGGCGTCCACGCGTTCGACGATGCCGGTCAGGATCTCGTTTTCCTTCTCGATATATTCGTCGTAGATCTTGCCCTTTTCCACGTCCTGCAGCCGCTGGCGGATGACCTGCTTGGCGGTCTGCGCGGCTACGCGGCCGAAGTCGGCGGGTGTCACGTCCATTTCCACAATATCGCCCAGCTCATAGTTGGGGCCGATCTTCCTGGCTTCCTCAAGGGAAATCTGCTGGTTCTCGTCCTCCACTTCCTCGGAGACCACTTTACGGGCAAAAATCTGCACGTCATGTTCGCGGCTCAGCACCACTGAAAGGTTCAGCGGTGCGTTGGCGCTCCGCTTCAAATAGCGGCGATAGGCGGCCTTGCAGCCTTCCTCCACCGCGCTGACGATCTGCTCCACGCTGATGTCCTTCGCTTTGGCCAGTGCTTCAATCGCGTCCATCATTTCAGATTTGCGTGCCATGTCTTTTTACCAGTCCTTCCTGTATTGTCAGGCGTTTCAAAGACGGTCAGTCTGCGAAACACTCTTCCTAATCCCTATTCCCTAATTCCTATTCCCTGACTACTCCTCATCCAAAGCGCTCAGATCGGGCACCAGGCGCACCTGCGCCACCGCATTGCGAGGCAAATCAATTTCTTCCTCTCCGTTTTGAAGCAGCACATGGTCGACGTTCATTTCTTTGAGCAAGCCCTGGGCGGTCTTCCTGCCGTCGATGGGCTTATACATTTTCGCTTCCACCAGCAGGCCGATGGATTTATCAATGTCCCGCTGGGTTTTGAGGGGGCGGTCGATTCCCGGGGAGCAAACCTCCAGAAAATCATAGTCAAAGCTTTCCAGGCTTGGCTGCACCGCGCGATGGTACTTTTCGCAGTCGTCCAGGGTCACGCCCGTATCGGTGTCGATAAAGATGCGCAGATAGCGGCCCGTGGGCTCTTTTTCCATGGCCACATCGCAAAGTTCGACGTTCTGTTTTTTCGCCAGAAGCTCACAGATGGCCGTGATCTTCTGGATGTTCGCGTTCCTGGGAGGCACTTTCTCCCCCTCCTTTCCCGGAAAAATCCCGTCAAAAATACAGAAAGAGCGGGATAAAACCGCAATTTCGGAAAAACGCAGGGGCGACAAATAAAGCGTCAGCCCTCCCGGCTTTCCTCCTTGCAGCTCCCACTCTTCGCTAAACCCTTCTTTCTTAAAGGACTGTTTTTACTGTTCGGCGATTCCCCTTTAAGCGGAGAACCACAATGGGTAGTATACCATAGGGCAAACGGAAATACAAGCGTTTTCCAAAGAAAAAAAGTAACTTTCGGCAGTTTGAAAAGATTTTTTCCGCTGTTTTGGATATTATTGCTCGCCCAATTGAGTCGTGAATTCAGATGCGGGATGAGAAATCGTTCCAGACAAGGAACGAAACCGCAGGAATACTGGGGCCGAAGCGCTCGAAAAACAATCCGGTGGATTGTTTTTAGCGGAGGCCGGGCGGCAG
>JAFWQM010000214.1 GCA_017509065.1 Clostridia bacterium | reverse complement strand
TGGCGCCCAAATCCAGGGCCGCTTCATAGCTGTGCTTGTTCATCTGCTTGAGCTTGGGCATGATGGACAGGATCACGTAAGGCACGTCGAAAGTGATGTGGGCCAGCAGCATGGTCACAAAGCCCCGCTCCACCTGGGTAAAGATGAACAGCAGCATCAGGGAAATACCGGTAACAATATCCGGCATGGTCATGGGGATGTTGTTGAGGGTGAGCATCAGGTTCTGGGGCCTGCGCTTCATGGCGTGGATGCCGATGGCGGCGAAGGTGCCTAAGATGGTGGAAAACAGGGCCGCCAGCACGGCGATGGCCAGGGTGATCACCAGGGCGTTCATGATGTTGGGGTCCTGGAACAGTTCCTCGTACCAATGGAAGGAAAAGCCCTCCCATTTGGCGCGGCTCTTGCCCGCGTTGAAGCTCTGCACGATCAGCACCACGATGGGGATATACAGGAAAAAGAGGATCAGGCCCAAGTAAAACCGTTTGAGAAGCTTCATATCATGCCGCCCCCCTCTCCTTCGGGATCGACTTTATTGAGCAAGCCCAGGGAAAGCAGGATCAGGATCATCATCACCAGGGACAGGGCACTGCCAACGTTCCATTCATTCAGGCTGGTGGACAGGAACTTGGCTTCGATCAGGTCGCCGAAGAGCTGCACCTTGCCGCCGCCCAGCAGGCGGGAAATGTAGAAGGTGGTGACGGCGGGCATGAACACCATGGTGATGCCGCTGACCACGCCGGGAACCGACAGGGGGAGGGTCACCTTGTAAAACACGTGCCACTTATCGCAGCCCAGGTCCATGGCGGCTTCGCTCAATTTGTAATCCATCTTGTTCAGCACGTTGTAGATGGGGAACACCATGAAGGGCAGAAAGTTGTAGATCATGCCCACCTGTACGGCGGCGATATTGTTCAGCAGCTTCTGCCGCCCGATGCCTACCCATTCCAGCACGTTATTGATGAGGCCGCTGTCCTCCATGAGGCTCATGAGGGCGATGGTGCGAAGCAGGAAATTCATCCACATGGGCACCACGAACAGGATCACCAGGGTGGGGCCCAGTTTGAATTCCCGATCCGCCATGATATGGGCGGCGGGATAGCCCAGCAGCAGGCAGATCGCCGTGCACAGGAAGGCCATCCACAGGGAGAACACCAGGGTATCGATGTTGATGGAATCCCGGCCCAGGCCCAAATCATCCAGGGACAGGCCCATGGATTCGTACAGGGCCAGGTCCTCCGGGTTCATGGCCTTGCGGGCGTTGTAATTGCTGTCCCAGAAGCTTTTGAAGTTGTCCAGGGTGAAATTGCCCTGGGGATCGGTAAAGGAAAAGTAAGCCACCAGGAAGCAGGGGATCACCGTGAACACCACCAGCCACAGCACATAGGGCGAAGCGAAGATGGGCCGCCGGAAGCCCCGGTTTTTATGGATATAGGCGATCAGCATGCCGATGAAAGCGGCGAAGCCTACGCCCATCATCCAGTAGCCCCACACGGGCACCTGAAAATTGGTCATTTGGCTTTTTCCTCCGTCGGCTTTTCGTCCTCCATGGGGTGCATGATGTGGATGTTGAAGGGCACCACGGCCAGGCCCACCCGGCTGCCCTCCGGCTGCATGGTGGTGGAATGCACCTTCCAGATGGAGTGGCCCGCGTCGATCATCATTTCATAGTGCACGCCCTTAAAGAGCACGGACTTGATCACGCCGGTCACCTGACCCACGTCTTCGCCCACCAGCAGAATGTCTTCGGGCCGGATCACCACGTCCACGGGCTTGTCTTCCCCGAAGCCGCTGTCCACGCAGGGGAAGTCCACGCCGCAGAAGTGCACCAGCTCGTCCCGCACCATGGTGCCGGGGAAAATGTTGCTTTCGCCGATGAAATTGGCCACGAACGCATTTTGGGGCTCGTCGTAAATGGACTTGGGGGTGCCGATCTGCAAAATCTTGCCGCCGTGCATCACCACGATGGTGTCTGACATGGTCAGGGCCTCTTCCTGATCGTGGGTCACATACAGGAAGGTGATGCCCAAGCGCTGCTGCATGGCTTTCAGCTCCAACTGCATTTCCTTGCGCAGCTTTAAGTCCAGCGCGCCCAAGGGTTCGTCCAGCAGCAGCACTTCGGGCTCGTTGACCAGGGCCCTGGCGATGGCGATACGCTGCTGCTGCCCGCCGGACAGGGATTCCACCGAGCGCTTGTGGTAGCCTTTCAGGTTCACCAGGTCCAGCATATAGTCCACCTTGCGGTTGATCTCGTCCTTGGGCATTTTCTTGAGTTTCAAGCCAAAGGCGATATTGTCCCGCACGTTCAGGTGGGGAAACAGGGCGTATTTCTGGAACACGGTATTCACCCGCCGCTTGTAGGGCGGAATGCCGGAAATATCCTTGCCGTCGAACATCACCCGGCCGGAATCCGCCGTTTCAAAGCCGCCGATAATGCGCAGGGTGGTGGTCTTTCCGCAGCCGGAGGGGCCCAGCAGGGTCACGAATTCCTTTTTGCGGATGTACAGGTTGATATTGTCCAGCACGGTGGTGCCGTCATACTGCTTGCAGATATTCTCCAAAGAAATCAGGCGCTGTTCTTCCATGGTGGGGCCTCCATTCGTGAGAATTAAGCGTTTTTATCAGAAGGTCGGCGGCGTGGATACCCAGATGAATTGGGCTTTTCGTTTGCCGCTGTTTTCGATCCAGTGGGAAGCGCCGGGATGCAGGCAGAAGCTCTCCCCCGTCTTCACCTTATGGCTGCCGCCGTCCAGGTGCAGCGTCACGGTGCCCTGGAGCACGTAGCCGAATTCCTCGCCCTCGTGGGGCGGCATTTCCTGGGTGCGGCCCCCCTGGTCCAAGTCCACCAAAATGGGCTCCATTTCGTTTTTCTGGGCGCTGGGCACCAGCCAGGTGATGCTTCCCCGCAGGGAATCGGCGTCCTCCTTCACAAACATGTCGGCCCGGGTGAACACCGTTTTTTCCTCGGTTTCCGTTTCCGAGAAGAATTCCTTCAAATTGCTGCCCAAGCATTCCAGCATATCGGTCAGCGTGGCGATGGAGGGCGAGGCCAAATCTCGTTCCACCTGGGAAATAAAACCCTTGCTCAGCTCGCACCGGTCGGCCATTTCCTCCTGGGTCAGATTTCTTTGCAGCCGCAGGCGGCGCAGCTTGTCGCCGATGTTCATTCTCCCTCTCCTCCTCTCCGGAAAATGTTTAGCATCGCTAAACAGAAAATCGCTGTTTGAGTTTAGAATTTCTAAACTCTAAGGCAGGAAACATTAAACCACAGGAGCATGGAAATGTCAATAGGCCAAAGCGAATATTTTGTCGAAAGGCATTGTGCTTCTGGTCAAATTTCGTGCAGAAATATAAAAAACCGGTAAAAAAAGCCAAGAAAAAATCCCCGCGTTTTTTGCCGCGGGGATGCGGGAAGCGGATGAAACGCTTCACTGTTATTTCAGGTAATGGGTCACCATATATCCTTCCGTGCCGTCATAACGGATTTTGCTCCACAGTTCGCCCCATTCCACCACGGTCACCACGCTGCCGCTGGGCACCTGGCAGATCACGTTGGTGGTGCTGTCGCTGCTGCGGGAAGACCGCAGATACACAAAGGAATTGTTGGGATGCGTCACGGTGGCGCTGCCCAGCGGGGCGGGTGTTGTTCCCGGCATGGGCGTGGGGGTAATGACGCCGGTCTGATAAGCGGCGAGGTAGCGGGTCATCATGTAGCCCGTTTTTCCGGCTACGTTCACATAAGCCCACGTCCCATAATTGGCGATCACAGCTACCTGCGTGCCGTTGGGATACAGGCCCAGGGAGCCTGCGTCCGTGCTCATGTTTTCCCGCAGGTGCAGTTTGCCGCTGTTGCCGGTGGCAATATACATCAGGGTGGAACCGGTGGGCGCGGGAACAGGCGTTACCGGCGCGGGCGTAACATTAGAGGAAGAAACCGCCAGGAATTTGTTCATCATATAACCGGTCAGGCCGTTCACCGTTACATAGCTCCAGCCGTTGCCCATGTCCACCGCGTACAGCAGAGTGCCGTTGGGGAACAGGCCCAGGGAGCGGGCGTTCTGGCTGGCGTATTCCCGCAGATGCAGCTTGCCGGTATTGCCCGTGCGCACATACATCACGATGGCCTTGCCGGGGTCCACCGTGGGCTGAACCGTGGGCGTAACGGGAGACGAGGCGGTGAGGAATTTCAGCATCATATATCCGTAAACGCCGCCCACATTCACATACGCCCATTGGCCGTAGCGGGCAGTCACCGTCACGGCGGTGCCGTTGGGATACAGGCCCAGGGACCGGGCGTTCTGGCTGGCGTATTCCCTTAGGTGCAGCTTGCCCGAATTGCCCGTTTGCACATACAGCGTGGTGTATTCCGTGGGCACGGGAGTAACGGTGGGGTTGGTTGGCGGCACGGAGTTAAGGCAGTTCAGGCTCATATATCCCCTTTGGCCGTACACCTGCACCAGGGCCCAATTGCCGCTGATGCTCTCCACCAGTACCGGCGTGCCGTTGGAGAACAGGCCCAAGCTCTGGGAATCTACGGAAGGCAAAGCACGCAGGTGCAGCCGCCCCGCATTGCCGGTTTGGATGTACATATAAAAGCTGCCTGTACCGCCGTCAGCGTTGGCGTTAGCCGGGAGCGCCGCGAAAAGCATGACTGCCGCCATCATCAGCGCGCAGAGGGAAACAATAATTGACTTCTTCATCATTTTTCTTCCTTTCCTCCGGTAATCCAGAGCGCAAGCGGGTACAGCCCGCCTGATTGACTGTATTATATCACGAAAAATTTTCCTTTTCTACCCATTCAGGCCCAAAAATAGCAGGATTTACACAGGTAAAAATCCGAAAAATGCCCACGGAGGAAGAAACAAAGCGGCCCTCTGTTTCGTCTTATCCAGTTAGACCTCGGGGGCGCTTCCAGTATATGCGGCGCTGGTTCGGAAATATGCCTGCGGAATATGCTCTTTCCGCTTCTTTTTCATGGTCCATTCCGCGGGAAAAACCAAAAATATTTCAAATTCATTAAACAATCCCGCGAAATACCACTTTCCTTGAAAAAAAAGCTTGCATTTCAACTAAGGTTGTGCTAAAATAGTCAAGCTGTCAATGAGGATGTTTCGCGGCTTTCCGCGTCACCAAATGACCAATTCCCCGTGGAGGTAATGATTATGGGCAAGTTTTGTGAAGTGTGCGAAAAGGGCTTGATGACCGGCCACAACGTCAGCCACTCCAACCGCAAGAGCAGCCGCACCTGGGCTCCCAATGTGCAGCAGCTGCGCGTGGTAGTGGGCGGCCGTCCCATCCGCGTGAACGTGTGCACCCGCTGCATGCGCACCATGCGCAAGAACGGCATGATGCTGTCCGCCCTGGCTCCCGCCGCGGAAGCCGCCGGCGAAGAAGCCTGATTTTCCACCGCACCGCAATGAGCCGTCTGAAACAGGGCGGCTTTTTGCGTACCATTTTTCCCACTGAAAAACGCCTCCCGGCGAGGGGAGGCACTTTGCTTTATCGGGATCAGACGCTGAGCTTCCGTTCCATGATCTGGGCGGTGACCACATACATGACGATGGCAAAGCCCAGGGAAATCAGGCTGAACGTTAACAGCAGCGGAATCGTGGCATTGATGCCGGAAGTGATCTTCCGTGTTGTCCAATCGGTGAACCATGTCAGGAGCATGAACAGCGCAAAGCTGAGCAGGCCGTTGAATTTTTTTCCGTTCAGCAGCGCGGAGCTCACCACGTCGGCCAGATAGGCGGTGGTCACAGCGAGGATCCAGGCGGTGAGCAGATTAAAAACCACCGCAGCCATGGTAGGCGTATCGATCGTCAATGTATGGCCCGCGATCATGATATTCTGCAGCACGTCCTGGATCATATCCCAAATCTGGTTCAGCCCGCCGTCTTCGGCGAACAGCAGGGAGATATCCAGCGCGCCCAAGGCGAAGAAGAAAGCGCCGGTGACCAGGATCGAAAGGCTGCATTCCAGCACCTTGGCCCCCAAAATCTTATAGCTGCTGTTGGGCGTCATGAACAGCATGTAGCTCTGCTTGGTGTTCATGTCCCGGTGCAGGGTCAGCACGCTTTCCAGGCCGATCACCAGCACGCCCAAAGACGCCGCCATCGTCAGCAGCCCGATGGCTATGACCAGCGTATCTTCAAAATTCGCGTACAGCGAGACCAGGAACAGCACTTCCAGCGCGGCGGTAATGCCCAGCAGCACCAGCTTGGTGAGCCAGGTTTTCCGGAATTCATATTTCATCAGCTTCAGCATCTGTATCACCCCTCCGTATGGCCGTAAATCTGCCGGTAGCGGTCCGCCATGGACACGCCCTGCTCGGCCCGCATGGTTTCCAGGTCCACGTTCTCCACCAGTTTGCCATTCTTGATGAACACCGCCCGGTCAGCCACCGCTTCCATTTCCTCCACCAGATGGCTGGACATGAGCATCAGCTTATCCTCCGAAGCGTATTTCAGGATGCAGGCGCGGATGTCGTCCCGGGCCAGCAGGTCGATGCCGTTGAAGGGCTCGTCCAGCATGTACACCTTGGCGTCCCGGGCCATGGTGACGGCGATTTTCAGCTTGGCCATCATGCCGCTGGACAGGGTTTTGGTTTTCATTTCTTCTGTCAGTTCCATTTGCCCGAGCAGTTCCAGATAGCGGTCGTAGGAAAAATCCTCAAAGAAATCGGCATAGTATTTTCCCACGTCCTTCACCGTCATCCAGGCGTAAAAATACGGCTCCGTGGACATATAGGCCACATGGCGGCGGCTTTCGATGTTCACCGGCGCCCCTTCAAACAGCACCTGGCCGTTGGTGGGCTTGATCAGCCCAGCCGCCATCTTCATCCAGGTGGTTTTGCCGCTGCCATTGGGGCCTAACATGGCGTACACGTGGCCCTTTTCCAGCTTCAGATTCACGTGATCCACCGCGGTTTTCGATCCGAAAACCTTGGTCAGTTCCTTGCTTTCCAGCATTTTCGCTTATTCCTCCTTCAGGATCATCCCCGCGGCTTCCTGCCGGGTGATGCCCAAGCTTTCGATTTTCTTGAGAAACAGTTCCACAGCCTGCCGGGCCAGTTCCTCCCGCAGTGCGTCGATCCGCCCTTCGTCGGCGGTCACATAGGTGCCCATCCCCCGCCGGGTTTCGCACAGCCCCGCTTTTTCCAGTTCCTGATACACCCGCGCGGCGGTGTTGGGGTTGATGCCGTAAGCGACGGCTAGTTCCCGGCCTCCCGGCAGCTTTTCCCCCGGCTGCCGCGCCCCGGCGGCGATGGACGTTTCGATTTCTCCCATCACCTGCAGCCAGATGGGCCGCATGGGATCGTACTGCATCCGTCCCCCCTCCTTCCTGAGTGTTTTAGTGAACTATGTACATAATACACTAAGACAATCCAAAATGCAAGACCCAAAAATAAAAAAACCGCAGAAAATTTTCCTGCGGCTCAAACTCGGTTTTTATACTATTCTCAGTATAACTGTTATGCTATGAAGGGTGATACACTACAAATTCTATCAATCGTTTCCTGGCTTGCATTAGATCTTCCGGTATCAAGACTGCTGATAAAACCTGATGAGCGAGAGATAGAGAAAGCAAACTCCTCTTGGGAAAGGCCAAGGAAGGTTCGGAGTGCGGTTATGTTTTCTTTTATCAAACCACAACCCTTCGGCTTGGTCTTCTTCTGGTTTTTCTCCCTATGAATGGCCGTCTCGTCCAATTTGCTAACTTTGTCCCATACGGCATCGGAAACACCGCGCTGACCGCTTTCGAGATTCGATATATAGGGTCCGGGTTTGCCTATCAGATTTCCGAAGTCAATCTGGTTTAGCCCCATGCGTTTTCGCTTTTTGTGCAATAAGCCCAACATTTCCTTGTTTTTGGCCGCTAAACAGGCTTTATTTTTGTGCGCCCGGGCAGTGAAGAATTTGTTGCCAATGAACCGCCCTTGACCCTGGTGCTACGGTTGCTCCAAAACCACAATATCTTGTGGTTGCGCAAAACAGTCACCACAATACCTACTTTATTACCCTAACTCTTCTCCCATTTTATCCGCCTCGCTTTTGTATCCGCATGATTAACCCGCATACGGGTAATGTTAGAATACAAAATAATCAGCGGAAAGTCAACCCGTATACGGGTAGATGCTGCATGAAAAGCCCTTATCATGGATACAACCCATAAACGGGTAAGTTCATCATAAGGGTGATCGTATGGAGTACAATGACATTTATATTCGTCGCATTCGCCAGCTGTGCGCCGAGCGCGGGATCGCCATTAACAAACTGGCCACCATGAGTGATGTTCGGCAATCCACCCTGGACAACATCGTGCGCGGGCTTACCAAGAATCCCCGTGTGCGGACGCTCCACAAGCTGGCCATCGCCTTCAACATGACCCTGTCCGAGTTTCTGGACTTTAAAGAGCTGAACGACTATTCATTCGAGGAAGGTTCCGAAGACTGAAAAAGCCCTAGTACCCATCCCAGACTGTCGCGGTTGACAAAGCTGGAAACGTACCAGGGCTTTTCGCTCCCTTATTGAACCGATTGAGCAGGTTTTCTGGTCCTGGTCGGGAGAGTATAACCATATTTCAGCATTTCTGCTTTGAACTCTTTTGTTGGAAGGCTTGCCTCCAATGCCGCGTTCTTGATGGTCATTGTTCCTCTCTGTACATAACCGAAAAGGTCAAACATTCTTGTCTGCTTAATCAGGCTATCTACTTTTTCACACATATCGCTTTTCCCTTGGTCAGTTAACCATAGACATGTTACGCAGTCACGAGGGCTGACTTCTGTCGGAACTCCGCTACTGTCATGTTGGCTTCAACAGCTGCTTTGTCTTCAGAAAGGAGTCCCTTTCTTACGAGGCTAACAAGCATGGCAAAACCGCCTTCTTCACGATCTTCTGCTCTGGTTCTTGCTTCATTGTACTCAGTAATGCACATACGTTTCACCTCCGCTCGGTTCTCAATGAGAAACGCTTTGATTTGGCAGTCATCCGGCATCTTGTCAATTGCTTCATCCACCGCTGCTTCCAGATTGTTCAATTCTTTCTGACTTTCATTTACTGTAGCGACAAACCAGGAATACTCTTTAAGTGGCTCACAGGCATCCAGCAATTCTCTGTTTCTACCATAGTTGATGTTGAGCATGGTAACCTTGACTTCAATATCAGCTTCTTCATCAAATGCATCTTTCAGGCTCAAAATAACCTTGTCTTCCTTATCCTGTTTGCCGTTGTAAAAACAGATACACTTGGGGGTCGGCGCTTTCTGTTGAGAAGAGCTGTACTGATGGTATGAGTCACTTTGCTCAATGTACTTAGCGTAAACCATTCCTGCATAAATCAGGAATCGCATCGGCATGTTGGGATTAAACGTCGACTGTTGCTCGTAGAAGTTCATGATGTTGGCCACAAGGAACGAAACGTCGTTTTTCATGTTCATGTAGACAGCATCTTCAATTGTTGTAAGCCTTATGCTCTCAGCATCCGTGTAGGTTGTCCCGTTGACTGCGTTGTAAAGGCTCAGTGTCCAAGCTCGATTTTGCGGATTGCCGAAAATGAACTTAAACAGCCTATCCTTGTACTCTCGATTTGCTTCAGGCATTTGATCCACCTCCTACACTTCCAAACTTATTTTACCACAAAAGCCCCGAAACATCAACGTATTTCAAGTTTTCCCAAAAGAAAAAGCGGCAGCCGAAGCCACCGCGCAATTATTAGGTGCCGAGGGAGTTAAGTATCTGCCGCTGAATACTGAAGCTGTGCCTGCAGCTCTCGCAGGGCTGCAAACTGAAGCTCCTGCAACCGAGGCGGAATGCCTTCCTTGGTGATGAGTTCCGCGAAGTGCATGATCATCGTTATATCAGCTTCCTTCATATCCCATCCTCCGAATCATGCTGTAGCTTTGGCCTGCTCATCATAATCTGCCCTTCCCGCCGCGACGATCTCAACGTCAGTCTTGCTGACCAGCACCTTGTCTACACCCTCCATAAAAGCCCAGACATCAAAGTTATCTTCCCCTTGCCAAGTCCAGCCCAGCTCGTCTGAAATCTCGTGCAAAAGGTCGACTTCATTGACATGTCGGCATCCGCATTCGCCAGTTTTCACACGCCCCCTGCACCTCCAAGTTTTGTAGTATCCAGAGACACGCTTGGCTGTAAAGCGCCGGTATGGTTCTCCGCACTCAGCACAGAACACTTTCCCATACAGAAAATGCGCCGTGCTTCGGTTGCTTAATCCTTTAGCCTTTTCAGCCTCTGTCCTCTTCATCCGATCCTGCACCGCATCCCAGATTGCCGGAGAAATTATGCCTTCATGGTCGTTGTAGATATACTTACTCTCGTAGGCTTCATTGGGATCTGGCTTCTTTGTCAGGTAATTCTGAGGTGCGGTTTTCTGAAGATGGCGGTCACCTACATAGGCTTCATTTTTCAGAACAAGCAGACGCGCGTTTTCCCGACGAGCACGGTCATGTTCACGAAGTCAACGTTCCACACGATGTCCTTGATCGTGGTATAGGTGCCCTTCCAGCCGTAGGCTTCATGATTGCGGTCCGCGCAGGGCACATAATAGGTGATGGTGGCCACCGGTCTGTTCACCCTCGCCATCCGGCCATTGAAGGTCAGGTTATGCAGGATGGTGAAGCGCCTGTTCAGTTCGGCCTGCTCCTCTTCTTCCAGAATGCGCTTGGGCACATAGGGCACTTCCTTGCTCATGATCGCAAAGTTGAAGCCCCGCAGCGCATCAAAGGGCGCGAATATCTTCGCCCGATGGCCCGTATCCATCATAGGATGTTTCTTGGGCAGGCTGGGCTTGCCCCGATCATAGATGGCCTTGTACCGAAAGTCCGCTGGCATTGGCATATAACCTACGGTCTGCATTATTATCCCTCCTTACGCGCGGTGTCCGCCGATCTGCTCGTTGCGTTCCCGCATGGTCGCGCCTTCGATGAAATTGTTCCCTTTCAGGATAGCGTTGGCGCCATAGCGTCCCCGCACCTCCATCATGGCCGCCTGGATGCGCTTTTCCTTCTCCAGCGCCTTGTAGTCGGTGAACATATCCAACTGAAAGACGCCGTCGTCGTCCTTCACCGTGTTGGCGCACACCCCCAGTCTGCGAAACAGGAGCCGGTTGTCAACCAGGGCATCGAACTGGCGAAGGATGGCGGAAGCGATCATCTCCGGGCTATTGGTGGGCAGCGCAGTTCGGACGGTCCCGTTGTCATGCGCCGGATGCAGCCGCCCATAAAAGTCTATGGCTACCGGTCCGGTATAGTCCGGCACTTCCTTCAGGCTCTTGTAGTCGTAGCTCACCCACCAGGTGAACACCTGGGACACAATGTTCTTCTTGAACATATCGTAGGCCAGCGCCTCGATCATCTCCCGCAGCACGTTCCGCGCCTCCTCGTAGTGGTAGGGTCTCGGGAGCACCTGACCGTTGGAGAGGCTGTGGTTGTCGCTGCGGTAGCCCTTTATATCCTTCATCGTCACCGGCTCAACGCCCCAGGCGTGATCCACCAGAATCTCCGCGTCCACGCCGAAGTTCTTATAGAACCACTCCATATCATACTGGCTCTTGGCGGCCACGTCGCCCATGGTAAAGAGGTACGCCTTTTGCAATCGCCGGGCTTTCCCTGGCCCCAGCATCCAAAAGTCCGTCAGCGGAGTATGATCCCACAGGAGATATTTATAGCTGTCCTCGTTGAGCTCCGCGATGCGCACACCGTCTGCGTCCGGAGCTTTCTTCTTGGCCACGATGTCCATAGCGACCTTGGCCAGGTACAGGTTGGTGCCGATCCCAACCGTCGCCGTGATGCCCGTGGTCTTGAGAAC
Organism: Clostridia bacterium; assembly: GCA_017509065.1. The sequence goes on along the minus strand of JAFWQM010000214.1, from coordinate 6,050 downwards.
ATCCCGAATGATGGTCATGGCCATGGTGTGCGCCGGGTGAACATTGGCTTTCTCCGCTTCCGCCCGGTAAAAGTGGAGGTACGGTGTGCAGTCGATGAAACTCTCGTCTATGCTGTACACGTGGATATCGCAGGGAGCGACATAGTGCGTGCAAATGCCGTAGATCTGAGCGGACACGCGCTCATACTCCGCCATGCGGGGAACGGCAATCAAATAAGGTATCTTCTCGTGATGCTGCCGTTCCCACTGCTGGATAGCCTGCTTGGCCTCGAACAGCCGCGGCCGGCTGGGGACGCCCTTGGCCTTTAATGCAGGAGACACGGCCAGGCAGATCGTCTGGTCGCTCCGGCTCTCGTCGGCCACGAGGAGGTTCGCCTTCAGCGGGTCCAGGTGCCGGTACACGCATTCAACCGAGGCATAAAACGACTTCATATCGATGGCGATATACGTCCGCTGCTCCTTTTTGGGTATACGAAACACACCTCCCGGTTTCCCGGTGTTTCAAAGGGAATATTTGTTCGGTTTAATGGGGAAAAAGGAAGGCGACCGTCAAGGGAATCTATGGACGCGCCGCCTTCTATTACTTACTCAGAGAACATTGCCTCGGCATCCTCATACAGCATGCGTTCTTCATGCGTGGGAACCATGTCCTTTGTCACCCGGCACAGCACCCGCCCAACAGCGCGCGCGCCGTCATCGTCGGGAACGATATCGTCAAACTTGGGATTGAGGGAATGCAGTCTGTCGCAGGCCACCTGCTTAATGACCCCGCCATGGCCCGGTACCATGAAGACGCCGATGTCGCCGGGACACAGCGCGTCCGATTCGCAGTATTCCACCAGGACGGAATCGCCATCGTGGAACTGGGGCTCCATACTGTCGCCGTTGACCTTGAACACCTCATCCGCACGGCTGACCATAGGTGAATCATACAGCAGCACGGCTTCCTCTTCCGGGTAGTCCTCCCAATCGGCGCCGTCGCCCGCGGCGACCACCCTGCCCATGTCCTTCACCGGATTGATCTTATCGTAGATCGTCTTCAGCCTGCGCACCTCAGACCTGGATACCATCGTCTCAGCGATGCTTTCCAGATCCTCTTTGCCCGCGGCATCCAGCGCACGGTAATGCCCCAGTAGCGCCCGTTCATTCGTCGTCAGCAGCGTGCCGATGCCGCCGATGCCGAAGAACTCGTTGGGCTCCACATCCAGAATGGTGAACATGCGGTAGAGGTACTCAGGATCAGGGCGCGCCACACCGCACTCCCAGTTGCGAACCGAGCTCTTGGAAATCTGGAGAATGTCTGCCAGCTGATCGACGGTCATGCCCGCCTTCATCCGATACTTCTTGACGCTCTCGCCATACGTTTCCAGATTGCGCTGTCTGATCTGGGCAACGGTCAGGTTCTCCAGTCCCGCAATGTTCTTGTACCCCTTTTTCATGCGCTACCTCCCAACCCACGGGCTCCTTCGCGCCGTGAATCGATCTCGGACTTATCTCACGCCATTTTTACTGGCGTCTATATTCTATACCAGTTAAACCGGCTTGTCAAGCCCCTGAAAAAACGCCAGAAAAATCGCATTATAATATGTAGACTTGTTGAACTGGCGGAAAATAAATATTTTTGGCATTGACATTCTATTTTAATTGGCGTATCATATACACATGGTTTTCTTCCACTACGAATTCGAGACCGGGATTCAAAGTGGATCTTGTTTTCTTGATAGCCAGTTGAATTGATTCAGCCCCAAATCAACAGTGCTGGCTCCTTACCAACAACATGATAGGCACGTTGTGCCAGCAAGGAGCAGAACATGATGGAAGAATTCGATTACCTCGGCGCGCCCTACGCGCCCATTGACGAGCATCCTGAGTATTCTCAGCCCATTGAGCAGGATTGCTCCAACGGCGTCATTCCACAGGACGCCACGGTTATCGGCACCCCCACGGAGGATGGCAAGCGGAGAATCCTGGTGTCCGAAGTGACCACCATCAACAAGCCCTTCTTCGACAGGAACAAGGCCATGATGACCCGCTATATCAACACCCAGCTCCAGAACGGCAACATGCGCAGGATCGTGCCCTTTCCCTTCACGACCAAGCGAATCAACTGGCTCCAGCGCGATTACAAGTATGTGAGCTTCTGGAAGGTGGACCGCACCCACTTCATTGCGGATGTGGAGGTTCATCTCAACCTGGACACCAAGGAAGGCGTCAAGGAATGGGTCGGCATCATGGTTCTCTTTGGAGACATTGAGAAAAACTGCGTCTGCACCATCGAGGACCTCGTGGACAAGGCTGATTTTGAAAAGCGGGAGCTGGTGGCCCTGAGCTGCTTCCTCATTCCCATCTACTCCAACAAGCAGATGGACAAGGAAATGGAACGGCTCTGGCGCCGTTATCATCCCGAAGCCCTGACCGACCCTTCTGTGCGCAGCGCCTATGAGCTGGCAAAGCGCATGGGGCTTACCATCATCAGGCTGCCTGTCTACAACCACAACGCCACTCCCAGCATCCTGTTCTTCGTGGAGGACACTATCCTGGTCAAAGAGGCCAAGAGCAACAGCAAAGAAGAACCGCAGGAGGTTCGCGTTCCTGCCAACACCATCGTGGTGAATACCAACCACCGCTTTAGCGATTACTCCGAATACTACATCTACCATGAGTGCGTGCATTACGAGGAGCACTATATGTTCTTCAAGCTCCAGGAGATGCACACCAACGACATCATGCGCATGAAGACCAAGGTGCAGATCGTGGAGGCCGACCTTCTCACCGACGAGGAGATTGCTGACATTCTGCCGGTGGCGCAGGACCTTGCCAAGTGGGTGGAGGATCTGCTGGCTTATGCCACTGCCCAGGCGGAGAAAGGAAAGACCTGGCCGGGCTACAAGCTGGTGGCCAGCGTGACCAAGCGCAAGTACACCAACGACGCCGACGTGATCCGCGCATGCACCGAGGCCGGTTTCACCAACATCTACAAGACCACGCTCCTTGGCATCTCCGATCTGGAAAAGGCCATAGGCAAGAAAGCCTTCAAGGATGTGGTCAGTCCCTACGTGTTCAAGCCGGAGGGCAAGCCTGAGCTGGTGCCCCTCTCCGACCGCCGCAAGCCCATCTCCTCAGCCGAGGCGGACTTCGCAGAGTAACATCACAACGCCTATCATGGCAGAAAGGAATTCATTATGTCCACCAAGGTTATCACTGGCAAGTGCCGAGCCTGTTATGTCCATGTGTTCGAGCCCCACTCTACCAACGGCTCCGATCCTAAGTACTCTTTGACCGTAAACATTCCCAAGTCCGATAAGGACACGATCAATAAAATCAAGGCCGCCATTGATGAGGCGGTACAAAAGGGCATCACCGATAAGTGGGGCGGCAAGCGTCCCCCGAACTTGAAAATGCCGCTTCGTGACGGTGATGAAGAGCGCCCGGATGATCCTGCCTTCTCTGACTGTTTTTTCATCAACTGCAACTCTATCGAGCGCCCCGGCGTGGTAGATCGCAAGCGTGTCCCCATCACCGATCCCACCGTGATCTACTCTGGCTGCTATGTTCGCATCAGCGTCAACTTCTATCCCTTCAATACCAACGGCAACCGCGGCATCGGCGCCGGTCTGGGCAACGTCCAGTTCTGCGTTGTGGGCCAGAGCGTGGAGTCGTGCCAGTCCGCGTAGGTTTCAAGGATGGCGTCCGCGCTGCAAAAGGGGCCGGGACCATAGTCAAAGATGTACTCACCATCCTCCGGTGTGGAGGGCCAGTACATGAGCCTTGCCGCTTCAAAGGTCGTAGGATCAAACCGGGTCAGGGTCAGGTTATCCGCCAACCTTCGGGAAATGGCGGCGTATTCATCCGGGGTCACATCCCGATCCAGCGGAATGATGATGCGGTAGCGGGGCTTTTCCGGGGTGTGGCTGTGGGTGGAGTAGAGCGCGTAGGTAAAGGGGCAGGTCAGCTCCAGATCAGAGCGTAGCTCCGCGTCACCGTAGTCCGCATCCAGGCAAACCAGACAGCGGTTGACGATGGAAGCGTTGCTGCGCTTTCCGTTCTTTAAATAGCCGCCGACAAAACCTCCGATGTCCTTGATGCTGTCACGCTCCGTCTTGGAAAGGCGGGCATACTCCGAGGCGCTTTCGCGGGTGCGGGTGGTGGTAGCGAGCTTGTCCAGCAGCTCGCTCCAGAGAATCTCCTTATTCTGCCAGAGGGTCGCCTTACGGCTGCGGCCTATGGCAATCAGGAGCTTACGGTCTTGGGTAACTTGCATGGGGTACCTCCTTTTCAGAATGGGATTTCCTGTTCATCTTCAGAGGGCGGCGGGGCAAGAGGAAGGATGTAGGCGCCCTCCGTTACAGCCCGCTGCACATAGCGGTCAGCGATCTCGGTGGCGAGGGCAACGATGTCCGTCCGCCTGGGGTCAAGGTCAGTATGGCGTTCAATGACGCTGAAGGTCGGGTCCTTCTTCCAGACATAAATGTGAAAACGGGCAGGTTGTCGAGAGCCGCCGCTGATTTCTACGCCATACGGCCCGATGGCGCGGTAGACGCACTTTTCCGAATCGACGGTGCGGATGCACCAGCCGGGCTGTTGCTCCTGCAGGTGGTAGAGCAGGAGCCGCTTTGTCTTTGGCACCATAGTGATCACATCCTCATGGGCTGTTACATCTTCCGGTAATAGGTGAGTTCGTCTCCATCGGCGCGGAGCGGAAGGTCGCCGGCCCAGGCGGGCGGGATGCCCATGATGGCGCAGGCTTCTTCCAGACTGCCCTGCTCATAGGGGACTTCCAGGATAACTTCATCGTGGACGTGAAACACGATACGGTATCCAGCAGCTTCCAGCGCCAGCATGGAGTTGGCGAGGATATCGCGGGCGACAGCCTGCGTCAGATTCTCCACGAGTTTTCCGCCGAAGGTCTCGGTCAGATCCATCTTGCCTGTTCCGTTGGGCATGTAGTAGCCGAGGCTGCTGTTGCCAAAGCGGTTCTTTGTATAGCAGATGCCCTGATAGCAGAGATCCCGGCCGGAGGGCAGCCGCATGAACATATTGCTGTCCTTCCAGTAGAGAACGGCCTTGCCGATGGGCGCCGTGACCTTTTCATCGACCACCTGCCTGGCAGCCCGTTCCACGGCATACCAGTAGTTGACGATGTGCGGGTTGGCCCGCCGCCAGGCTTCCACAATGTCCTGGAGTTCTTCATCCGGCATGGTTGCGCCCATGTTCTTCATGGCTCCGACGCCGCCCCCATAGCCGCAGTTGTGGACGAGATGGTTCGATACGGTAAAACGGTGATGTGGGCCGGCATTTCGTAAATCATAAAGTCGAGTCTTGCGCTTATGATACGCCAGTTCTTTCGCTTCATTCGGACAGCTTCCCTGGCGGACTCTATGATCTGCTCCCTGGTCTTCCCAACAGGTGACAATGAGAATCTGGAAATCGGAGGACTGGCTGTAGCGGTACACTCCGCACTTGGGAAGGGGCTGGGAGCTATATGTCTCGATGTCGATGTGCATCTGCCGCCTGCGAGGCGGGTCTGGGGTTGATCGGGTCATGATGACACCTCCAGGATAAGAATGCCGCCCGCAGAACACGTCCACGGGCGGCGGGTCAGTCGGAAAAGATCAGCTGAGGAAATCATCCTCGTCGTCAGTATCCAGAGCATCGAACTCATCCTCGGCGCGGACGCGGCCATTCAGCGGTTCGCCATCCTCCCAGCCCCAGGATGAACGCATTCACAGCAACATCAAAAAGGCGGAAGACCCGCTGACAAAGCATGGGATCATCGGCGCCTTCTGCCGGGCACACACCATCTCTCAGTTGCTGGAAACGCTTCTAAAGGATAAGTACACGCCCACCCGCCAGGAGGATCGCTACACCTACGTGGACGGCACCACCACGGGTGGCCTGGTCGTGTACGATGACAAGTTCGCCTTTTCCCACCACGCCACCGACCCGGCTTCGGGCAAACTCTGCAATGCCTTTGATCTGGTACGCTGGCATTTCTTCGCGCCGGGAACAGTGTCCATGGACGGACACAGCGTGAAGGACGAGAAAGCCTC
>JAFWQM010000213.1 GCA_017509065.1 Clostridia bacterium | reverse complement strand
CACGCCGTGGGTCACGGAGGCGGTCATGGCCAGCACCATACCGAAGCAGTGGAACATGGGCACCTGGATCATCATACGGTCCGCGGTGGACAGATCCATGCAGTCGCCTATGGCCTTTCCGTTGTTCACCACGTTGTAATGGGTCAGCATCACGCCCTTGGGGAAGCCGGTGGTGCCGGAGGTGTACTGCATATTGCACACGTCGTCGGGCTGCACCTGGGCGGCGCGGCGGAGCAGCGCCTCCTTGGGCGTTTTCCGGGCACGGGTCAGGAATTCCTCCCAGGTCAGGCAGCCGCGCATGGAGTAGCCCACGGTGATGATGTTCCGCAGGAAGGGCAGGCGCTTGATGTGCAGAGGCTCGCCGGGTTCAGAGGTCGTCAGCTCGGGACACAGCTCCTTGATGATGCCCGCGTAGTCGGAATCCCGCCAGCCCTCCACCAGCACCAGGGTATGGGTGTCGCTCTGGCGCAGCAGGTATTCCGCCTCATGGATTTTGTAGGCGGTGTTCACCGTCACCAGCACAGCGCCGATCTTCGTGGTGGCCCAGAAGGTGATGTACCACTGGGGCACGTTGGTCGCCCAGACCGCCACCTTCGCTCCGCGCCGCACGCCCATGGCCATGAGCGCTCGGGCGCAGTTATCCACATCGTCCCTAAATTGGGCGTAGGTGCGGGTGTAGTCCAATGTCGTATAGCGGAATGCGTACTGGTCGGGGAATTCCTCCACCATCCTGTCCAGCAGGGAGGGGAAGGTTTCCTCAATTAAAATATCTTTTTTCCAGACGTATTTGCCGGTTTTGCGGTTATTGTCGTAGAGCGTGTGCCGCGCGCGACGCGGATCTTTGCCCAGGTTCCGGGCCAGCGCTGCGTAATGGGACAGTACCACGTCCGCGTCGCCAAGCGCGCCTTCGCCGGGCGTCCAGTCGAAGGAAAAGAAGCCCTCAAAGCTGATGGAGCGCAGGGCGGCGAATACGTCTTTCAGCGGCAGATTGCCCTCGCCCAGCAGCTTTTCCTTCATTGCGCCGTTTTCCATTTCTCCATCGCAGAGGTACACGTGGCGGATGTAAGCGCCCAGGTCGGTCACGATTTCTTCCGGGCTTTTCACCGCCGCCGCCGCGGGCACGCGCCAGGCCGCGCCTAAATAGTCAGAGGCGAAGCCGTCCAGCAGGGCTTTCAATTCGCCAGTGTCGGCATACGGCCCGCACGTGGGCACCAGCAGCGCTACCCCTGCCTTTTCCGCCACAGGCAGCACCGCGCTGATTTTTTCCTCCGCCTCCGCGCCGGTCTCCCCCATCGGGATTACTACGAAAGGAGAACGCAGATCATGGGCCAGGGCGATCAGGGACAGGGCTTCATCCGTTTCCCAGTTGTCCGACGCTTTTAAAGCGGCAATCGAAAGGGCCGCTTCGTTCAGCCTGCGCACGGTGTCATGCAGCCGTCCGGGAGACAGAGGGGCGCCGGAATGTTCAAAGCGTTCCAGACTTTCAGAAGATATTTCCAGCCCGTCATAGCGCATTTCCTTTGCCAGGGATGTGCATTCGTCCAATGAAAAGGGCCAGCCGCCCGTGGAAAAGCTCAGCTTCATACGGTTTTCTCCTCATAGGCGATTTTGTTGAGCGCGTTCAGGTACGCGCGGATGGCCGCGCCGATGATATCGGTGGAAATGCCCTTGCCCGCGTACACCTTGCCGCCGTGGCGCAGCTTCACCAGCGCGTCACCCATGGCCTCGCGGTTCTGGGTGACGGCGGCGATCTGGAAATCGTCCATCTCATAGTGACGGCCGATGATCTGCTCGATGGCCAGGAATGCGGCATCGATGGGGCCGTCCCCGGCGCACAGGCCGGTAAGGGTTTCGCCGTTCTTGTCCAGCGCCACGTGGGCGGTGGGGGTGATGGTGTTGCCGCTGTTCACGATGTAGCTCTTCACCCGGTAGGTGGGTGGCACCTGCTGGGCTACGGACAGCACGATGGCTTCCAGCTCGGCCAGGTTCAGGGCACGGCCTTTGCCCTCCCGTTCGGCAGCCTCCTGCACGTGGGCCATGTCCGCTTCGTCCAGCTCATAGCCCAGGGAGGCAATGGCCTGGGCCAGGGTTTCCCCGGCGGGGATTTCGCCCTGCTTGGGTTCCCCGGCGGTGGACAGGGCCTTGGGCGCGGCGGTGAGCAGAGCGTCCAACTCGCCCGCCGTGCGGTCCACCCGGGTCACGTTCAGGGTGCTTTCCAATTGCAGGTCGGCCCCCCGGGACCGCAGCAGCTTCGCCATGCTGGCGGCGGTCAGGCTGGTTTCGTCGTTATAGGCGGTCTTGATTTCGTCGGCCCCGGCCTGCAAAGCGGCCACGGCGCAGGAAATCGCCAGGCCCAGTTCATTGCCGCTGCGGACGGAGAGAGGAAGTTCGTCCCCGATGACGCTCCGGGCTTCCTTCACCAGCACCGCCATCTCCTCGGGCAGCGACAGCCCGGCGGCGTCCTCTAAGGTAATGCGGCTCGCCCCCGCCTCCACGGCGGTTTTCAGCGCTTCTTTTACATACGGCAGTTCAGCCCGGGTCACGTCGCCGCAGACGAATTCAACATCATCACACAGCTTCCGGGCGGCTTTCACCAGTTCGCCAATGCGCTCGATGGCCTTCGGCGGCTTCAAATGACAGATATACTCCAGCTGCGCGCTGGTCAGCGGCATGGAAATGATCAGCCGGGGCTGTTCCGCGCCCTTGATCGCGTCCCACGCGCGGTTCACTTCGTCCACGGTGATGCCGGTATGCAGGGCCAATACGCCGCGCTTGACCGTGGAGCATAAGGAGCGCATCAGCAGCACGTCCGCTTCCTGCTCGGACAGCTTCGGCATTTCCACAGCAGTCAATCCCAGGTGATCCAGCTTCCGGGCCGCTTCCAGCTTTTGCCGGAATCCCGCCGCCCGCGCGGTGTTCGTGAGCATAGTCTGATCGGAGAAGGTGATGGAGCGCATACGTGTTGTACCTCCTGTTTCTTCATGATGGAAAAGTTTTGAGTGAGGAGCGAGGAGTTTATATAATGCTTTGAATGAACGCAAGACAGGCTTTCGTTCAATTGTTCGACTATATAGAACTCCTAACTCCTCACTCCTACCTGAATGAAAAACGTCCCCAAAGCGCCAATGCGCTTCAGGGACGATAAAGCAATCTTTACCGCGGTACCACCCTTGTTGCCGCTTCGTTTGAAAACGACCTCTCATCAGGCTCTTTCAAGCCCTGCGCCTTGATAACGGGGCGAACCGGAGCGCCTTACTCGGTTCAGGCGTTCAGCTCGGGAGCGAGACCGCTTTCCCGCGCAAGATTGGCTTGCACCCGCCGCCAACTCTCTGCCATGCGTTCCGGAAAAGCGTAACTCCGTCATAGCGATTACTGTATATTGTACGCTTTTCGCTGTTTTTGTCAAGATATTCCGCTGTATTTCCATTGTCTGTTGAATGTGGTTTAATCTTTTCCGTTTCATCGTGTTTCTTTTCCAGACCCTTGACCGGAGCAAGGCACATGCGGTATAATCAGTCGGAAAGGAAATCTTCTGCCCCGGCAGACAGAATTTCCCTGTGAAAAATTTTGCTGTACGTGCAAGAAATGGGAAAGGTACGCCGTTATATGAATGAGCGGGCACAAGCGTGCCGCATGGACGACGCGCAGTTCGAAGCGCTGTACACCCGGTACGCCGACGACGTTCTTCGGGTCAGCTACTTTTATCTGGGCGACCGGCAGCAGGCCGAGGACGTGACCCAGGACGTGTTTGTGCGCCTGCTGACCCACGCCCCCGATCTGGAACCGGGAAAGGAAAAAGCCTGGCTGCTGAAGGTCGCGCTGAACCGATGCCGGGATCTTTGGCGCGCTGCGTGGGTAAAGCGCGTGGTGCTGGGCAGCCCGGCGCTGGAGCTGACTCCCGCGCCGGATCAGATGGACGACAGGCTGGAAAGGGAAGAGCTTCTTTCCTCCATCCGGAAACTGCCGGCGGATTTCAGGGATGTGATCCTGCTGCATTATTATCAGGGCTACGGCATCGCCGAAATGGCGGAAATGCTGCATGTTCCGGAGGGCACGATCTCCAGCCGCCTCAGCCGCGGCCGGAAAAAGTTAGAAGAGATTTTAAAGGAGAGTGGGGCGCGATGAAGAACGTGGAGCAAAGGCTGCTGGAGCTGCCGGATATTGCTGCGTCCAGCGGTCTTCAAGCGGATGAACAACTGAAAAGAAAGATTCTGCGCGCGGCCGATAGCAGCCCCAGAAAAACCGCGTTTCAGGCGCGGCGGCTGGTTCCCGCGTTCTGCGCGGTTATTGTGCTGATCGGCGGGCTCGCGTTCGCGCTGCCAAGGCTGAACGGGAACACGGGCACGGGCAATCAGACAGCGCTGATCGAATCCCACCCCGCGGGGTCGGTATCCATTGGCGACAAGCTGGCGCTCGACGTGCCGCCGGGAAGCATTTCCATTAAGTCCACCCGGAATCCTTCCTTCCGCAGCATTTGGGAACCCATGACCGGCGGCAACTTCCCGCTGATCTGCGTGGAGGGGCGGTATTACCGGATGCTCACCAACCCCACTTCCATTTCCTCCGAGCTGCTCGGAAAGAGCATCGGCACCGTGACCACCTTCACCAGCGAGCCCGCCCTGGCCGGGAAAAACGGCGTATGCTCCAACACGGTGCAGGCCGGCGAAACAGTGTACGCCGTCAAGGACATGAACGGAGCGATGGCCGCCGCGAACGTAAACGGCCAGATCCGTGTGTTCCAGCGCGTGTCCTTCGGCGACAACGCGCTGGTCGGCAAAGAAAAGCTGAGCGATACGCTCAAGGCTTCCTCCGCCGTGGCGCTTGAATTGTCCGGCGTCGGCACGATCAACGACCCCGCCGCCGCTCAGCGGCTGGTGGATATCCTGGTCAATAACGCTTCCTTCCTGCGCGCGGGCGGCAGCGAAACCAACCAGTCCCTGCTGATCCAGCTTAAATCCGGCCTGGTGCTGCAAATGGCCGTCAACGGCGAGCGCGTGATCGCCTGCGGCACATGGGCCTGCCCTGAATTCTTCGACGCCTTCCAGGAAGCCATGCAGTAATTTCCCTGTTCTTCCGCGCCGGATACAGCGCCTTCGGGTGATATCCGGCGCTTTTTGATTGCGGATTCAGTAACCATTTATGTGTCGCGGCCAGTTACAAGGGGTTACGCTGGGCGCTCCGCGCGCCCAGACCTGCGCCAAAGGACTTCGTCCTCTGGACTCCAATAGGCGAAATTACTTAGTTTGGTAAAGAAAGCAACATCCGCCTGTCGCGCTAGAGTTGCGAAAGTTAGAGGCTTCTGGCCCAAGAAAGCCGGGAAAATCCCATGGGGAAAGCTCGCTTTCCCTGGGGATTCTTCCCAGGCTTTCCACGGACGCATAGCGTCCGAGATGGCGGCTTCACCGCCGGGCCAGAAGCACAATGCCGTATCTTTGTCTGTCTCTCTCAAGCAGCAGCGGGAACAAATTTCACTTTCTAAGTCAACTAACATCCGTTATTGTGGGTCCAGGGGCCTCAGGCCCCTGGTTGGGGACGAACCGCCGATGACCGCCTGTGGCGGGAATCTCATCGGCGGTGAGATCAGCCAAAACAAGCAATCTCGCCATGAAGGCGAGTTGCGCCGTTTGAGGCTGCGGAACTGGGGCGAACAGCCGCAGCGTTCCCTTTGCTGGATTATCTATAAATGAATAGTAATCGGATTCATCCCATAATACTGTTTTGCAAAAAATACCCTTGCATTGCCTATTCACCTTGCGGTATAATAGGTTATGCTTTGAAAGGAGGTTTTATCATGATTACAACGAAAGGCCGATACGCGCTCCGGGTCATGATCGACCTGGCCGAAAACGATGAAGGGAACTATATTCCCCTCAAAGACATTGCGGCGCGGCAGGAAATATCAAAAAAATATCTTGAAATCATCATGAAGGACATGGTCGCCGGCGGCCTTGTGGCGGGAGCCAGCGGGAAGGGCGGTGGCTACAGGCTGTGCCGGAAAGCGGAAGAATACACAGTCTTTGAAATCCTGCAAACAATGGAGGGCACGCTCTCCCCCGTGGCATGTCTCGCGGAAGAAAGGAACACCTGCCCGCGAAAAAAAATCTGCAAGACACTGCCGCTTTGGACGGAGTACGAAGCCCTGGTCCGTGATTTTTTTACGCAAAAAAAGCTTAGCGACCTGATCGGGAAATAAGGTGAAAGCGATGGACGAAACCAATATTACTTACCGGCGGCTGGCGGAAAAAGATCTTGAAATATTCATCGAAATGAGAATAAGACAACTGAGAGAAGAAGGGGCAACGGAAGAAGCGGACCTGATTCCCGCACTGAACGATTATTACCACAGGCATCTGAAGGACGGCACGTTCGTTTCCTGGCTGGCGCTGGACGGGGAAAGGATCGTCGGCATGAGCGGTATGTCCTTTGTGGAAAAGCCGCCGTATTTTTCATGCCCGTCAGGGAAAATCGGCCTGCTGTCCAGCATGTATACCCGGCCGGAATACCGGCGAAAAGGCATCGCCAGAGAACTTCTCGGCCGGGTCATCGCGGAAGCGAAAGTATATGGCTGCGGATGCGTGCAGATCACGGCGTCCGATATGGGCGTAAAACTCTATACCGCGTACGGCTTTACGCCCAATCACAATTTCATGCAATACAGGCTGTAACGGCAGTTACTGCTCCCCGTCTTTTCTGAAATACAGGACCGCGATATCGTCCATGTAACCGATCCTGCGGTAGAACTCATTTCCCCCGCCGGTCATGATGATTGCGCCGCGGGGCCGCAGACGGCGGTCATGCTCGGACAGCGCGGCAGCGGCAAGTCCCCTGCGCTGGTACGCAGGCACGGTGCAAAGCGGCTCCATATAAGCAAGATGATTTTTTTCCACCCACCACATACCGGAAAAGCAGACGTAGTCCCCTGCTTCGTTGGCAATGATCACGGTGTCGTCGTAGGTGGCGTGCGGCGGCGGGGAAACAGTGCTCCCAAGCACGCTGTAATAAAGTTCGTGCGGCGTCCTGCCGCCATTGCTCATGGGCGTTTCCCAATCAATGAAGGGGCCAAGTTCCTCGCTGTTAAAGCCTTCCCACATGCACCTGGCTGATTTCAGCGGGTCGGACTCCCTGGAATTCACAAAATGAAATCCAGCCGGCAGCGGATAATCCAGCCGCCCCGTCCGGAAATCGAATAGATACTCTTTTTCTTCCTCCGCCACGCTGTATCCCCGCTTCTCCGCCGCCTGGATCAGCGCGGTCTGTTCCTTCGTCAGCGCGAATTCGCGCGGGTCGTCAAACGCCGGGAAAGCGGTGTCAGCGTAGGCGATCATCTCATCGGCCAGCGTTTCATAACCGGGGCGCAGCACAAAATGAACGGCGTTCACCGGACTCTCATAGAACACGAAGGCCACGGGCCAGTCTCCGTCCAGCCAGAAGCGGTTCAGCGCCAGGTAGCGCTTATCCAGCCAGAGGGAGTTGATCGCGTACTCAAAGAACGGCGCGGCGGGGCCGTTGCGCTCGTCGGGGCAGTAAACATCCGTCATCAGGTCCCAGGCCAAGTCAATGTCCGTCAGTATCTGAAACTGCTTGGTGCGTATCCGGTTCATGCTGGATCCTCCTCCTGCACGTCAGTTTTCTTTTTCCTGATTCGACACAAAAAAGAAAAATCCTGTCTGTGAAAACACACGGTTGACGGATGGAAGGCGGTTTGATATAATGGATAAAAATAGATGCTGAACGCATCAAAAATACATGAAAGGAAGTAGACTATTCATGAAGCGTTTTCTGGCAGTTCTTCTGACCTGCGCACTGCTGCTGTCCTGCGTGAGCCTGGCGGCGGCGGACGAGAAAAAGACCCTGACCGTCTGGATCCCCCAGTACCAGTTCGACGACGGCATCTCCGACCAGGATTTCTGGGACGGCGTGTTCGATCCCTTTGAAGAGGAAAACAACTGCGAAGTCAAGGTGGAGATCCTCTCCTGGAGCGACTACAACACCACCATCTACACCGGCCTGCTCAACAACGACGGCCCCGACGTGGTGTATGTCACCGACAACTACGACCTGGTGAAGGCCGGCCTGCTGCTGGGCCTGGACAGCTACCTGACCCAGGAACAGATGGACAACTACCTGCTGTGGGCGCTGGGCCCCGTGGACGCCAATGGCGAGCATGTGATCGTCCCCATGGACGACGGCGTGGCCATGGGCTTCTATAACAAGGACATCCTGGCGGAAGCGGGCATCGAAGCCTTCCCCGAGGATTGGGACGCCTTCATCGCAGCCTGCAAGACCATCCAGGAAAAGACCGGCAAGCAGGGCTTCCTCCAGAACTGGGGCGCCACCACCGGTACCAGCGCGCTGATGCTGGCCTTCTGGCCCTACTACTTCCAGGCGGGCGGCACCATGCTGGATGAAAACGGCAACATCGCCATCAACAACGAAGCGGGCCTCAAGACCCTGGAATTCCTCAAGAAGTTCGCGGACGAGGGTATCTTCGACGAAACCATCGTGTCCGAGGGCGAATCCATCGACAAGTTCGCCGCGGGCGAGCTGGCCTTCGTGGTGGCTGACCTGAACAAGGGCGAGACCTTCACCAAGAACGAGATCAATTGGGAATACTTCTTCTCCCTGAAGGGCCCCGCTGGGTACGGCGCCCGCACCGCTACCGACTCCTTCGGCGTCGCCGCCAAGGCCAAGGAACGGGGCAACGACGAGCTGGCCGTGAAGGCCCTGACCCTCATCACCTCCGGCGCGGTCATGGACCGCTTCCACAGCGAAGTGTTCTATCTGCCGCCCTTCACCAAGGACGCCGCCTACATCCAGAACGAAGCCTACACCAACCTGACCGGCGCGCACACCGCGGACATCTACGTGGTCAGCGAGTTCGAGGGCAAGGCTTCCTTTGAAAAGGAATTGCAGGCCAATATCCAGATGATGTTCATGGGCGACCTGACGCCCCAGGAAGTGCTGGATAACACCATGCAGTACTACGCGGAACAGATCAAGCAGTAAGCAGCCTTCCGGGACTCCGGCGGCACCGCCGCCGGAGTCCTTTTTCAAAACGAAGTATTTCTGGGGGAAACCATTCTTTGCAGGCCAAAGAATGGTTTCCCCAGACCCCCTTCCAAGAAAGCCATAATATTCGCCACTTTACGAGGTGATTTCTTTGACCACCGCTCCCTCCGTCAAGCGAAAAATGAGCCCACGCACGCGCAGGCAGGCGCTGATCGGGGCAGGGTACATCGCGCCGAGCTTCATCCTGATGATGATTTTCAACGTGACGCCCATCTTTTTGTCCGCCTATTTTTCCTTCACAAAATACAACATGGCTTCCCCGCCGCAGTGGATCGGCTGGGACAACTATGCGCGGCTGTTCAACAACCGGGTGCTGACCGAAGCGCTTTCCAACACGGTGCGCTACGTGCTGATTACCGTGCCGGCGCAGACGGTGCTTTCCCTGCTGATCGCTGTCTTTATCGCCGAACACATGAAGAACCGCTACGGCTCTTTCCTGCGCAGCGTGATTTTCATTCCCGTCATCGTTTCCCTCATCGCCTCCGCCACGGTCTGGAACATCATGTACCAGCCCAAGGGCGGCATCATCAATCAATTCCTGAATTTCCTGGGCCTGGATTCTGTGAACTTCCTGGGCAAAAAGGCCAACGCCCTGCCCAGCGTGGCGGCGGTGGCCATCTGGAAGGGGACGGGGTACTATATGGTGATCTACTACGCCGGGGTGATGAACGTGCCTTCCGACGTACGGGAGGCCGCCATCGTGGACGGCGCGTCGTCCGTCCAGCGGTTCTGGTACATCACCCTGCCGATCCTCAAGCCCATTACCTATATGATCGTCACCCTCGGCATCATCGGCTCCTTCCAGGTGTTTGACCTGGTGTATAAAATGACCGGCGGCGGGCCCGGGCGCTCCACGTACACCGTGGCTTACGTGATCTACACCTTCGCCTTCCAGGATAAAAACTACGGCTACGCCAGCGCCGTGGCCATGTGCCTGCTGATCGTGATTTTGCTCATCCACACGGTTCAATCGCTGTTTTTCAAGGAGAAGGACTGATGAAAAAGAAAGCAATTTCGCCCTGGGTGATCGTGGGCATTGTGCTGGTCACGCTGTTCGCGGTGCTGTGCGTGCTGCCGCTGATTTATATGGTGGCCGTGTCCTTCACCGATTCCGAAACGCTGTATATCAAATTCAAAGACCTGCGGCCCAGCCTGTACAATTACTGGTATGCCATCGTGAAAAGGGACTTCGGCACCGCGCTCAAAAACAGCGTGATCGTCGTGGTCGGCTCCTGCCTGCTGGTGGACATCGCCTCCGCTATGGCGGCGTATGGGTTTGAAAAGAAGCCCGTGCCAGGCAAGGAAGCGCTTTTCCAGGGGTACCTGGCCACGATGATGATTCCCGGCCAGGTGGTGCTGATCCCCATGTTCGTGATGATCAACCGGGCGGGCCTGACCAACACTTACTCCGCTCTGATCCTGCCCATGGTGGGGGCCTTCGGCATTTTCCTGATGCGCCAGTTTATGGTGGCGGTGCCCAATGAATTATTGGAGGCGGCGGAGATCGACGGCTGCGGGGAGATTCGCCGGTTCGTTACGATTGTCATTCCCCTGGTGCAGCCCGCGCTGATTACCCTGACTATCTTTACCTTCAACGCGGCCTGGAACAATTTCCTCTGGCCGCTGATCATCAACACGCGGTCGGAGATGCGGGTGCTGCCAGTCACCATGTCCACCCTGGCCAGCAACTCCACCACCAATTACGGCATGGTCATGGCCGGCGCGACGCTGACCTTCTTGTTTCCGTTCATTTTATATATCTTCCTGCAAAAGCAGTTTGTGGAAGGTATCGCGCTGGGCGGCGTCAAGGGGTAGACGAGGGATGAGGGAATAGGGATTAGTCAATAGATTGGACGATTGGAAGGAAATCAATATGAAGCAGCTGCAACAGCTTTGTGAAAAGGAATCTCTTCGCGTGATCGGCCTGATGAGCGGCACGTCGGCGGACGGGATGGACGCGGCGCTGGTGGAAATCAGCGGATACGGAATCAGCACGAAGGTAAAGACGCTGGGGTTCGTGTCCGTTCCCTATTCCGAGGAAATTCGAAACGAAATCCTGCGCCTGGCTTCGGGAGCGGCGGGCGGCAGCAGGGACTTATGCCTGTTCAGCTTCCTGCTGGGCCAGCTTTCCCTGGAAGCGTGCCTGGCTGTATGCAAGCAAGCGGGCGTTCCCAAAGAAGAGATCGATTTGGTGGGCAGTCACGGCCAGACCCTCTGGCATGTTCCCAAGGCGGAAGAATACCTGGGCCGACCCGTGCGCGGCACGCTGCAGCTGGGCGAGGCGTCGGTCATCTGCGAAGGGCTTGGCTGTCCCGTGGTCAGCGATTTCCGGGTGCGGGATATGGCCGCGGACGGCCAGGGCGCGCCGCTGGTGCCCTACGCGGAATACCTGCTCTACCGCCGTGAGGACAAAACCGTGGGCCTGCAGAATATCGGCGGCATCGGGAACCTGACTGTCCTGCCCAAAGGCGGCAAGCCCGAGGACACCTTTGCCTTTGACACAGGCCCCGGCAACATGGTGATGGATCAGCTCGTGGAGCGCTTTACGGACGGAAAACAGCGTTTCGACGAAAACGGAATAATGGCCGCTCAGGGGCAGTGCGACGAAGCCCTGCTTTCCTGGATGCTGCAGGACGAATACCTGAAAAAAGCCCCACCCAAATCCACGGGCAGGGAGTATTACGGGAAAGCGTATGTGGACGAGCTGCTGCGTCAGGCGGCGAGCCTTGCGCCGCAGGACATTCTTGCCACCGCCTGCCGCTTCACCGCCGAGTGTATCCGCATCGCCATCGAAAACTTTTGCCCAGTGCAGCCGGATTATCTGGTTATCGGCGGCGGCGGCAGCCGGAACCCGACCCTCATGCGGGACATTCGCCGGGCGGTCAGCGTGCCGGTGCTGGTGAACGAAGATTTGGGCTACGACAGCGACGCTAAGGAAGCCGTCGCGTTTGCCGTGCTCGCCAACGAATGCATCCACGGCGTCGCCAACAACGTGCCTTCCGTCACCGGGGCGAAGCATCCCGTGGTGATGGGGAAAATCAGCATATAGTCAGGGAGGGAGCAGTATCAGGTTATTTCAAAAGCGGACGAGCCTTTCCTTTCTGAGCGAGTTTGAACTGATGACGCT
The DNA here is from genome assembly GCA_017509065.1 of Clostridia bacterium. The sequence goes on along the minus strand of JAFWQM010000213.1, from coordinate 27,965 downwards.
GACAAAACTGCTTGAAATGACGCTGGACAAAACCGAAAACGCACAAGCGCGCAAAGAAATCGAAAGAACGATCCGGCATCTTCGGAAGCCGCGCCGCTGCACCGCCGACGACCTTCACCGCGTCAACGGCGCTGTCAACAGTTTTCTGGACTGGTATGAAGAAGCCAGGCCGCCCATCGCCAAAGTGGCTTTGTCGTGCGCAAAAACGGCGGTGGATAAGATTGCGCGGGCGTTTCCCGACAATCCGAAGAAAGGAGAAAGCAAATCATGAGAACCGGCTTGGGCTGGAGAAGCCTTGACCTCATGGAGGCAACGGACGCGGTGCATGAAGTGTCCGACCCAACGGAGCTTAGGCGCATCGCCTATGAGGCGCGCTGCGCGGAAGCCCGCCGCCTGGCGGTGCTGAAAACGGGCGACAAGGAGTTGATGCGTATTTTCGCCCTCACCGACGTCTCCCCCATTGTCCGCCGCCGTCTCGTGCGTGAGCTGGACGACGTTGAAACCGTGCGCAAAATCGCCGATGAGGACGAGGACCGCTCCGTGCGGGATTCGGCCCGCGGCAGGCTGGAGCGGCTGGAAATATAAACAGCCTCCCTTGGGGCGGGCAGGCTGTTTAAAGAGATGCATACGATTCTGTTTTTGAAAGAGACTCTGCGAGGGCCTCTTTTACAATGCGGCGATGGCTTCGATTTCCACCAGCGCGCCTTTTGGCAGCGCTGAAACCTCCACGCAGGAGCGGGCGGGTTTGCCGGTGAAGTACTTCTCATAAACGCCGTTGAATGCGGCAAAGTCGGACATATTTTGCAGGAAGCAGGTGGTCTTGACCACTTTGGTCAAATCGCTTCCCGCCGCCTCCAGCACGGCTTTCAGGTTGCGGATAACCTGCTCGGTCTGGGCCTCGATGCCCTGGGCATCAATGCTGCCGGAAGCCGGATCGATGGCAATCTGGCCGGAAGTGTACACCAGCCCGTTCACAGCAATCGCCTGGGAATACGGGCCGATGGCGGCGGGGGCGTCCTTCGTGTAAATCTCATGCAACGGAGCGGACATGATGGATTCCTCCTTGTGTTCTTTATGGCACGACTGCCCAATTTTCTTCATTTCGTTATATTGATCAGATTCAGGTCATACGGCGTCTCCTGGTAGACCTCGTAGTTCAGCCAGTTGGTGAACAGCAGGTAGGCGTGGGCTTTCCACTGGAAGATCGGCTCCTGTTCGGGGTCGTCCTCTGCGAAATAGCGGCGGGGAATGGCCGGGTCAATGCCTTTCTTCACGTCGCGGAAATACTCGTGGGCCAGCGTATTCCGGCTGTATTCCGGGTGGCCCGTGATGAAGATTTTTCCATGCTTCTTGTCCTGGATGATGAACGGCCCGGCCAGCTCGGAATCAGCCAGGATGGTCAGGTTGGGATTGGCTTCGATGTCCGCCCGATCCACGCCGGTATAGCGGGAATGGGGAGCGTGGAAAATGTCGTTGAAGCCCCGGGTCAGGCTTTCCTGGCGGTAGAGCGTCCTATGGCTGTAAATGCCGGACAGCTTCTTAGGCAGCGGATGCTTCTGAATGCCGTAATAGTAATACAGCCCCGCCTGCGCCGCCCAGCAGATGTGGATAGTGGAGGTGACGTGGGTGTTGCTCCAGGCGAAAATCTCAGTGATCTCCTGCCAGTAATCCACTTCCTCAAAGGGCAGGTTTTCCACCGGCGCGCCGGTGATGATCAGACCGTCGAAACAGCGGTCCTTCACCGCAGAAAACGCGCGATAATAACGGCTCAGATAATCTTCCGGCGTGTGTTTGTAGCGGTGGGAGTCCAGGCGCAGAAAGGTGGGCCGCACCTGCAAAGGTGAGTTGGACAAAAGCCGCAGCAGCTGCAGTTCCGTGTCCTCCTTGTTCGGCATGATATTTAAAATGGCGATTTCCAGCTCGCGGATATCCTGCGTTGCCGCCCGGCTTTCGGGCATGACGAATATCTGCTCCTCCCGCAGGCGCTGCACCACGGGCATGGCTTCGTTGATTCTGATGGGCATAATGTTCCTCCTTGGGCGTTCAAAAGTAAACGCGAACCAAAGCAGGTTCGCGTTTTCTTCCGCGCAGGATTCATTATACCGGCGCGTGCGGGCTTTGTCCAATATTTTTATTGAATGAGAACTTATAGAGAGTACTTATAACTACGATCAAATTGTGTCATCCCGACCGGAGCGAAGCGGAGTGGAGGGACCTGAAAGTTGAAAGCTTGTTGTTTGCGTGAGTGCGATTATCTCAGGTCCCTCCACTCCGTTTCGCTAACGCTCCACTGCGGTCGGGATGACAGCACTGCTCCACACTTTAAAGCGTCACGACTAAACAGGTATTACTTCTTCTCATCAAGTCCCAGCTTGGGCCGGTGGAAGAAATGGTGAATCAACCGTCCCAGGCCGCGGTGCCAGTGGCCGTTCGCCATGAAGCGGATGTCGTCAGCCATCTGCATGGACAGCATGCCGCCCATCATTTTCGCCATGCCGCGGAAGGGCTGGTTGTAAATGAACAGGGTGTTCAGGTCGGGCTTGCCGTTCTGGATCGCCTTGTCGATCTTGCCCTTTAAGATCTTCACCACCAAGCGCATGACGGGGTTCTTTGCGTAGGCCATCTGGGCAAAAGCGTCATTCATTTCGAGCGGCTTGCTCCGGTCCCACAGCTTCTGTGGGATGGGACGGCCCAGCAGCGCTTCAAATTCCGCGTCAGAAACGTCCTTCACCGCGCCAAAGCGGTAGCTGGCGAACGCCTGGTCGGGATAGGGATTTTCCGCGTCCGTGCCCTGAACGTCGAAGGTGCACTTCAGGCGGATGTCCTGGCTGGAGGAGCAGACGAGGATGTCATACGTGCCGCCCTCGATTTCAAAACAGTTGGTTTTCACGTTGAAATACCGGAACGTGTAATCGTCGAAGGGGATGGAAACGCGCTTTTTTTCGCCCGCCGCAAGGCTCACGCGAAGGAAGCCCTTTAGCTCTCTTTCGGGCCGGAAGATTTTCGCGCCCGGCAGGCGCACATACAGCTGGGCGATCTCGTCGCCGTCCCTGCTGCCGATGTTGGTCAGGTCAAATTCCACGCCGTCCTTGGTCACGGTCATATCATCGTACGCGAACCGCGTGTAGCTCAGGCCATAGCCGAAGGGGAAGCGCACGGGTTTATTCGCGGTGGCAAAGTACCGGTAGCCCACATACAGGCCCTCGCGGTATTCGCTGGTGTATTCCGTGCCGGGATAGTATTTGCTCACGGGAATGTCGTCGTAGGTCAGGGCAAAGGTTTCCGCCAGCTTGCCGCCGGGGTTCACCTGGCCGCTGAGCATGCGCAGCATGGCCGCTGCAGCCGCTTCGCCGCCGAGGCACCCGTACACCAGCGCCTGGCACTTGTCGATCCACGGCATTTCCACCGCGCTACCCGCGGACAGCACCACGATGATGTTCCGGTTCACGCCGTACAGCTTGTTAATCAAATTCACCTGGTTGTCCGGCAGACGCATGTGCGTCCTGTCCAGGCCCTCGGTTTCAAAGCCTTCGGGCAGGCCGAGGTACAGCAGCACCACGTCCGCCTTCCGCGCCAGCAGCGCCGCGTCATCGGCCAGGCCGTCGTTCGGGCGGTCCAGGCGCTCAAAGCCCTGGGCATAGCCGATGTACTCGGGGAAGTAATCCTTCATCAATGGCAGGGTTTCTTCCACTTCCACGGCGTTCACCATGCTGCTGCCCGCGCCCTGATACCGGGCGTGCGCTGCGAAATCGCCGATGACCGCCACCCGCGCGGCGGGATTGACGGGCAGGGCGTTCCCTTCGTTTTTAAGCAGCACGATGCTCTTTTCAGCGGCTTCCCTGGCCGCTTCATGCTGGGCTTTGGGGTCGGCTTCTGGTTTTTGGGGTTTGGGGAAGAGAACCGCGTCCAGCAGTTCGTCCACGCGCTGGTCGATGAGCTCCTCGCTGATGCGGCCTTCCTCCACGGCCTTGACGAGCTGGCAGGGGCTGTCGTCCCCGGCGGCCGGCATTTCCAGGTTCATGCCGGCGCGGACGCCCTCAGTAAAGTCGTTGCTGCCGCCCCAATCCGTGACCACCATGCCCTCGTAGCCCCATTCGCCGCGAAGGATTTCTTTCAGCAGGTGTTCGTTTTCGTTGGTATAGACGCCGTTCAGGCGGTTGTAACTGGTCATGAGGCAACGGGGCTTGCCTTCCTTGACCGCGATTTCAAAGTTCGTCAAATACAGCTCGCGCAGGGTGCGCTCGTCCATCACGGAGTCGCTGTGCATCCGAAGCATTTCCTGGCTGTTCGCGGCGAAGTGCTTGGCGCAGGCGGCTACGCCCTGGCTCTGCACCCCCCGGATGAAGCCCGCGGCCAGCTTGCCCGCGAGATAGGGGTCTTCGGAATAGTATTCAAAGCTGCGGCCGCAGAGGGGGCTGCGCTTGGTGTTCAGGCCCGGACCGAGCAGGATGTCCACATTCTGCGCCGCGGCGTCCGCGCCCGCGCAAGCGCCCATGGTTTTGGCGGTCTCCGGGTCCCAGCTGTTGGCCAGCGTAGCGGCGGAGGGAACGCAGGTGGCCTTGGTGGAGGCGTTCAGGCCGAGATGGTCGCCCTCGCCCGCCTGCTTGCGCAGGCCGCTCGGCCCGTCGGACAGCGTCATGGCGGGTATGTCCAGGCGTTCAATGGCGCGGGTATGCCACACGTCCTTGCCGGAAAGCAGCGCCGCTTTTTCCTTCAGCGTCAGTTTTTCGATCAATTCCTGATGTTTCATGAAACCGTCCCTTTCCATATTCAAGATGAAAAATGTATGCCCGGAAGCACAGGGAAAACGCGCGTGTTTCCCCTGCCTGATTCTGCTTGATGAAAGTATATCATTTTTCTCCAGATATGACAAGTTCATTTCTTCATTGATGAATGAACAAAGCGCTTTCTTTCACTTTTTTCGTCTCTCTTGCTTTTCTTATACCGCTGTAGTATGATAAGTATGACCCATCTGCCCGTCACACCGAGGAAGGAGAGACTGCCATGCAGCCAACGACCTATGTTTGCGGCCACCGCAACCCGGACACGGACTCCATCGTATCCGCAATGGCTTACGCCAGCCTGTGCAACGCCATCGGCGAAAACGACTACGTGCCTGTCCGCCTGGGGCATCTGAACGATGAAACGAGCTATCTGCTCAAGCGTTTCGGTTTCCAGCCGCCACTGAGGATCTCCACCGTGCGCACGCAGGTGCGTGATATTGAATATGACCGTCCGCCCCGCCTGAGCCTGAGCGTGCCGGTCAGCCACGCCTGGGAGATCCTGCGCGAAAACCCCAACCTCAGCACCCTGCCCGTCACCAACGAGGACGGCACGCTCTACGGCATGGTCACCGCCGGGGGCATCGCTGAGAGCGATATGAAGGCCATAGAGGTGCCGGTGCTGGACAAAGCGCCGGTGTTTAACGTGCTCTCCGCCCTGGAAGGCCACATCATCAACCGGGATGAGGACGTGTTTGACTTCATCTCCGGCGAGGTGGTTATCGCCCTGCCCACGCCTGGCGAAACGCTGCGCGGCGTGAAGGAAGGCGCCATCGTGATCTGCGGCCAGCAGGAGGACGTGGTGGAAGAATCGTTCAGGCGCAAGGCGTCCTGCATCATCCTCTGCCAGAGCAACCTGGCCGAAAAGTATATGGGCATCAGTTCCCAGACCTGCGTGATCGTCACGCCCTACGACGCCTGGCGCGCTGCCCGGATGCTGTATCAGGCGACGCCCGTGGGCCGCATCGCAAAGACCGAGGGCATCGTTTGCTTCCGTCTGGACGACTACCTGGACGATGTGCAGGACAGCGTGCTGCAGTCCCGCTACCGCTCTTACCCCGTGCTGGACAGTGAGAACAAGGTCATCGGCACCCTGGGCCGGTATCATCTGCTGCGTCCGCGGCGCAAGCGCATCGTGCTGGTGGACCATAACGAGGTGGGCCAGGCTGTGCCCGGGCTGGAGCAGGCCGAGCTGGTGGGCATCATTGACCACCACCGCCTCGCCGACGTGCAGACCGGCTATCCCGTGTTCATGCGCAACGAGCCCGTCGGCTCCACCACCACCATCGTGGCCACCATGTTCCAGGAGCACGGCCTCATGCCGAGCGAAAAGCTGGCGGGCCTCATGGCTGCCGCCATCGTGAGCGACACGGTGATGTTCAAGTCTCCCACCACCACGCCCAAGGACCGCCGCATCGCCGAGCGGCTGGCCCGCATCGCCGGGCTCGATCTGGACGCGCTGGGCAGGGAAGTGTTTTCCGCCTCCTCCGCGGACAAGAGCGTGGAAGCGCTGCTGAAAACAGACTTCAAGGAATTCCACCTGGGCGAACACGCGCTGGGCATAAGTCAGATCACGACCATGGATTCCGAGCGCATGATCCAGCGGGAGAGCGAATTCCTGGCTGAAATGGAAAAGCTGAAAAAGGACCGCGGCTATGATATGGTGCTGCTCATGATCACGGACGTTCTGCGCGAGGGGACGGAGCTCGTTTTCCTCGGAGACAGGGAAATCATCCGCCAGGCTTTCAACGTGAGCAGCATCGAGGGCAACAGCCTGTTCCTCAAGGGTGTGGTCAGCAGGAAGAAGCAGATGGTGCCCGCCCTGTCGCTGCTGTGGGGCTGATCGTTTATTATCATTCTGACGCTTTACAATCAGTTAGGAGCGAGGAGTTTTATATAGTCGGACAATAGAACGAAAGCCTGTCTTACGTTCATTGAAAACACTATAAAACTCCTAACTCCTCACTATAGCATCTTCCACATAAGTCGATATAAATTTACAACAAAGTTATGAAGCAAACAACCATGTATCCAACCGACACCATCGCCGCGGTGGCCACAGCGCCCGGGGAAGCGGGCATCGCCATCGTGCGGGTCAGCGGGCCGCGGGCGGAAGAAATGCTGAACCGCCTGATTGTGCCTGTCCAGCTCTGGGAAAGCCATAAAATGTATTACAGCCATGTGGTATCGGGCGGGGAGACCCTGGACGAGTGCATGGCGGTGCTTTTCCGCGCGCCGCGCAGCTATACCCGCGAGGACGTGGCGGAGTTCCACCTCCACGGCGGTTCCTGGGCGGCAAAGAGCGTGCTCGACGCCCTGTACGCGCTGGGTATACGTCCCGCCGAAGCGGGCGAATTTACCAGGCGTGCTTTCCTGAACGGACGCATTGACCTGAGCCGCGCGGAAGCGGTGATGGCGCTGATCTCCGCCGAAGGAGGCCGCGTCGCGCGCGCCGCCATCCGGCAGCTGGAAGGCGGAGTAAGCAGCTTCATCAAACAGGCGCAGGAGGAATTGATCGCCCTGCTCTCCGGCGCAGCCGCTGCCATCGACTACCCCGAAGAAATTTCCATGGAAGAAGCCGCCGCCGATCTGGAAGCGGGCGCCCGCCGCCTGGGAGACAGGCTGGACGCCGCCTGCGACGAACGCGGCGCGAGGATCGCGGAGGAAGGGCTGGAGGCCGTGCTTTGCGGCCGGCCCAATGTCGGTAAATCGTCTTTACTGAACGCGCTCGCCCGGCAGGAGCGCGCCATCGTGACCGACATTCCCGGCACCACGCGGGACATTATCCGCGCCGATGTTTTAATCGACGGCCTGCGGGTGCACTTTTCCGACACCGCCGGGCTGCGCGATGAAGGCGCAGGCGTGATCGAGCGCATCGGAGTCGATCGCGCGCGGCAGGCCATTGCGGGCGCGGACGTTGTGATCGCGGTGCTCAACGCCGCCGAACCGCTGACCGACGAGGATCAGCGCCTTTTGGAGGAAACAAAGAATGCGCCGCGCATTATCGTTTTGAACCAGTGCGACCGGCCCATGGCGCTGAATCCTGCGGTGTTTGACCGACCGCTGCTGCTCTCCGCGAAAACCGGACAGGGACTGGCTGCTCTGGAAGAGTGTGTCGCTTCCTTCGGCGCGGGAGCTGGCGAAAGCGCTCTGACCCAGCAGCGGCACATCCGCCTGGCCCGCGAAGCCGCAAAGGCCCTCCACAGCGCAGCCGACGCCTGCGCACGGGGCGAGGCGGTGGACCTGGCCGTGATCGACCTCCAGGAAGCTCTCGCCGCCCTTGGCCGCGTCACCGGCGACCAGGTGGACGAAAAGCTCATCGACGATATCTTCTCACGCTTCTGCGTTGGCAAATAGAACCGCCGATGACCGCCTGTGGCGGGAATCTCATCGGCGGTGAGATCAGCCGAAACAAGCAATATCCGAAGGATTTGCGCCGATTGAGGATGCGGAACTGGAGGCAAAGCCTCCAGCGTGACCCCTGTATCTGACTTCGATACCTGAATTCTAACGAATAAACCCGTCAATCCGGCATTTCTTTTCCAATTTACCTATTGGCGAATGGAAAAAAATATGATATAATTAATTGTTCGTGCATCAATTCAACACGAAAATCAGGAGGGATAAACGCAATGCCTACCACGCAATTCGATAAAGAATCGATCAAGCAATCCATTATCGGCAAGCTGCAGCGCTACAACGGCCGTACCCTGGCCGACGCCACGTCGCAGCAGATTTATTATGCCCTGGCTTCCACCGTTAAGGATCAGATCATGCAGAAATGGGTGCAGTACCGGGAAAAAGATAAGCACTCCACCGACAAGCGCCTCTATTATCTTTCCGTCGAATTCCTGACCGGCCGCAGCCTGCACTGCAACGTGCTGAACCTTTGCTCCAACGACGCTTACCGCCAGGCCCTGCAGGAGCTGGGCGTGGATATCCGCACGGTGCTCCAGGAGGAGCCGGAACCCGGCCTCGGCAACGGCGGCCTGGGCCGTCTTGCCGCCTGCTTCCTGGACAGCCTGAGCGCGCTTTCTCTGCCCGCTATGGGCTGCACCATCCGCTATGAATACGGCCTGTTCCGCCAACGCATCATCGACGGCCAACAGGTGGAAGCGCCCGACGACTGGCTGGTCAACGGCAACGTATGGGAAGTGCCCGCCATGGAGGACGTGTGCGAGATCCGTTTCGGCGGCCATGTGGAAGAGGATACCATCAACGATCGCGCCTGCTATATCCTCAAGGACTATTACACCGTGGAAGCCGTGCCCTACGATATGCCTGTGGTCGGCTATGACAACGATACGGTGAACACCCTGCGCATGTGGCGCGCCCGCTCCTCCAAGAGCATTGACCTGAACAGCTTCAACAGCGGCAACTATACCAAAGCCCTGCAGGAGCAGGAGCTGTCCGCCGTGATCAGCAAGGTGCTGTATCCCGAGGATAACCACTACGAAGGCAAGGAACTGCGCCTCAAGCAGCACTACTTCTTCACCAGCGCCACCCTGCAGTATGCCATCAAGGATTTCAAGCGCCGCTTCGGCCGCAACTTCCGGCTGCTTCCGGAAAAGATGACCATCCATATCAACGACACCCATCCCGGCCTTGCAATTCCGGAGCTCATGCGCATCCTGATGGACGAAGAAGGCCTGAGTTGGGACGAAGCCAGCTGGATCGTGCAGCACACCGTGGCCTACACCAACCACACCGTCATGAGCGAAGCGCTGGAAAAGTGGCCCGAAAAAATGATGCAGAGCCTGCTGCCCCGCATCTACATGATCCTGTGTGAAATCAACCGCCGCGTCTGCGCGCGCCTGGCCGACCATTACAACGGCCTTGATCCGCGCATCGCCAAAATGGCCATTACCGCCTACGATCAGGTGCACATGGCCAACCTGTGCGTGGCGATGAGCTATTCTGTCAACGGCGTGAGCCAGCTGCACGGCGAGATCCTCAAGCGCGACACCTTCAAAGACTACTATGAGTTCATGCCCAAGAAGTTCTCCGCCATTACCAACGGCATCACCCACCGCCGCTGGCTGATGAGCTGCAACGAGGGCCTGACCAACCTGCTTTACAACACCATCGGCGACGCCTGGGTCCGCGATCCCGAAAAGCTGCGCGACCTACTGGCCTTCCGCGATGACAAAGCGTTCCAGGCTGAGTTTGCCAAGGTCAAGCGCGAAAACAAAATCATCTTCTCCAACTTCCTCGAACGCCAGCAGGGCGACTCCATCGACCCCGATTTCATGCTGGACGTGCAGGCCAAGCGCCTCCATGAATACAAGCGTCAGCTGCTCAACGCCCTGCATATCCTGGTGCTGTACAACCGCATCATGGACGACCCGAACTACACCATGACGCCCCGCGTGTTCGTGTTCGGCGCCAAGGCCAGCCCCGGATACCACATGGCCAAGCAGATCATCCGCCTGATCATCGCCCTGAGCAAGCTGATCGAGAAGAGCCCCCGTGCGAAGAAGTTCCTGCGGGTCATCTTCCTGGAGAACTACTGCGTGTCCGCTGCCGAGCGTCTGATTCCCGCCGCCGAGCTGAGCGAGCAGCTCTCCACCGCCGGCAAGGAAGCCAGCGGCACCGGCAACATGAAGTTCATGATGAACGGCGCGGTGACCATCGGCACCATGGACGGCGCGAACGTGGAAATCCACGACCAGGTGGGCCTGGACAATATCTACATCTTCGGTATGCGCGCCGACACCGTGGCTGAAATGTACCGTGAGGGCAGCTACCAGCCCATGCAGCGCTATGAGGACAACGCTGAGCTGCGCCGGGCCATGACCCAGATCATCGACGGCACCCTCTTCCCCGAAACCCCCGCCGTCGTGCAGGATATCTACCACAACCTCCTGTTCTCCGACCCCTACTTCGTGCTCAAAGATTTCGGCTCCTACTCCATGGCTCAGCGCCGCGTAGACGCCGACTACCAGAACCGCGAAAAGTGGCTGCGCATGGCGATCACCAATACCGCCTGCTCCGGCATCTTCTCCTCTGACCGCACCATCAGGGAATACAACGACCTGATCTGGCGTATCAAAAAGTAACAGTTTATAGAATAACGGACAGCGCCCCATCCTATAACCAGCGGATGGGGCGTTTTGTATTGTGCTGCTTTGCTGTTCATCGGTGCGTATCTGCTCAACCACACATCTGACTGTTGCAACGAACCGTCATTCTGTCCTGGCGGTTTTCATGCGGACCTTTTCTTTGTACATTTCCTTGTCCGCGCGATTGAAAACGGATTTCGCATCCGGGTCGTTTGCTTTGTCGTACACGGCGATTCCCTTGGAGATATCGATCTTTTCCCAGGGGTTTTCGGCGTCTTCGTTCACCAGCTGCATCAGCTCGTCAAACTGGCTGAACAGTGTATCCCGGTTCTGATAATCCTCCCCCTGGAGGAAAACAGCGAATTCATCGCCGCCGATCCTGAACACCGGGCTGTGCGCGAACAGCTTGCAGATGAACAGGCAGCCCGTACGCAAATACTCGTCGCCGTTTGCGTGGCCGTACTGATCGTTGATGCTCTTGAGGAAATTGCAGTCGAACATAGCGATCGCGAATTCAAGTGGTTTTCCGTCCTCTTCTTCCGTCGCGATCAGGCCGTCGATCTTGCTCAGCTGAAGATCGAACGCGCCCTTGTTTCTCACGTGGGTCAGCCCATCCTTGTACGCTTTGCTGTTCAGGTCGTTGATATAGTTTTTCAGGTGTTCCACCAGGCGCTGGAAGGATTGGGTCAGGATGCCGACCTCATCGTTTCCTTCGTATTCAAGCTTCACTTCATAATCGCCCTCGACGATGCGCTGGGAAGCAGCGGTAAGCGTCTGCAGCGGCTCGATGATGCGCTGCGTGGCCAGGGTGGATACGACGCCGAAAACCAGCATGATCGCGACGCCGATGAACAGGAAGCCTTTGATGATCTCAAACCAGCTTTCACTGATCTCCACGACGGGGGCCATGATCAAAAGACGCAGGCCGTTTTCCAGGCTGGCATATACGGCTTTCTTTTCCAGGCCTTGATACGTATAGCGGAACATATACACATCGTCTTCGCCCATCCCCGGCGTGTTTGCGGCCTGGGTCATGGCGGGAACGATTTCTTCCACGCGGGCATTGGATTCCAGATGCGGGTGGTACACGATCCTTCCTTCCGCGTCCATCAGGCAGGCGTATCCGGTATCATAGATCCGGATGCTGTCAATCTGACTGACCAAAGTTTTGTAGCCGATGTCCATGCCGATGACGCCGATGAACGTGCCGGACTTATAAACCGGAACGACGTACGAAATCATTTTTTCGTTCAGGTTGGCGTTGTAATAGGGCTCCAGCCAGGAGGGTTCCCCGCGCTGCAGGGGCAGCGAATACCAGCCCACGTGGGAAATATCGTCCATCGCGTAGGAGAAAACGCTGTTCATGTTCTGCCCGGAAAACGCGGAGCCGTCGGTTTTTGTGAAGAGAAAGCCCGGATATTTGTTTGTCAGTTCGGGATTCAGGCAGTAATAGTAAGCGGTGACCCCGCTGGTGTGGCTCGCTGCGCTTTGGAATACCGCTTCCACGTTTTCTACGTGTGCTTTCAGGTAGGCATCCAGGGCCTGCTGCTGCTTGCTCTCCCAATCGCGCTGTTCCGTGACGGTCACGCCGTAGCCCTGAACGCCGATCACGCCGCCCGAAGTCAATTCCTCAACGCTCATTTCTTCCGCGGCATAGCGGGCGACCATGTCGACCGACTGCTCGATGCTCTTCAGATATTCGTCCATGGTCCTGCGCTTGGCATCGCACAGCAGGGTCATTTTCTCGTCGGACTCAATTTCTCCTTCGTTTCGGATAAAAACAACGCCAACGCCGCCGATCAAAAGAACGCTGACCACAATGGCCACCATGGTCATCAGCGAAATCTTCGTGCGTATTGACCGCATGAAAGATACCCTCCTTTTTGATGCTCTTCTGCGTCCTGCAGCGATGCACGAAAAACTGAACCTTTGGCTGTTAATATACCATAAAATACCACGTGAAGCAATCAGAAATTCATCTTCGGCAGGGGAACGGTGCTGACGGCAGCGATGTTGCCGCCGCGGGCGATATTGAGAACCAGAGCGATGGACGCAATGTTGGAAATGAAGTTGGACCCCCCGTAGCTGAGGAACGGCAAGGGGATGCCGGTGATGGGCATAATACCCATGCACATGGCGACGTTCTGGAACACGTGGAAGAGCAGCATGGATACCACGCCGATGATCACGAGTTGGCAGAACTTATCCCGCGTGAACCGCGCGATAAACGTCATGCGCAGGATGATAAACAGATATGTCAGCAGCACCGCGGCGCAGCCCACGAACCCGAAGCTCTCCCCCACCACGGTAAACACGGCGTCGGTGGAGCTCTCGGGCACGTAGCCGAGCGTGGTCCAGGAGCCGGAGAGGAACGTGCCCTGGCCGGTCAGCTGCCCCGCACCGATCGCCTTCTGGGACATCAGGATCTGGTAGCCGCCGCTCTGCTCATATTTCTGCGGGTCCAGGAACGCCAGCAGGCGCAGGATGCGGTAGTCGGTGGTATCGGACAGCATGCCGTAAGCCACCAGCGCGCCAACGCCCATCACCGCCAGCAGAGCGAAGGTGATGATGATGCGCATGTCCACGCCGGCGAAATAGATCATGACCATGAACATGAACCCGATCACGATGACCGTGCCTGTTTCGCCCTGGGCCAGCACCGTCGCAGCGGGCAGGCCAACGATCACCATGATGCTGATAAAGTCCTTGAACTTGCTCATCGGCTTTTCCGAGCGGGCGAGCTGCCGTGCCAGCATGAGCAGAATGGAAATTTTGGAAAACTCGCTGATCTGGATGGAGCGGCCCAGCAGGTCGGAGCGCAGCCATCCTCTCAGACCGTTGCTCACCTGGCCCAGCACCAGCGTGACCGCCAGCAGGGCCAGGACACCGTAATACACCAGGCGCGTACGGGCTTTGATGATTTCCGTTGGGATGGCCACGATCACGCCCACCACGATGGGCGAGACCAGGATAAAAATGGACTGCCACATGCTGGAGCGGTTGTTCAGGATCTTGTTCAGCAGGGGCAGGCCCTCACTCTGGGACGGCACATAGCGGGCCATGGCGATGCACAGCAGGCCGAAAAAGCTCAGGCCGTACACGGCGATCACCAGCAGCCAGTCAAACCGCCCTTCCCGGGTGCCCCGGTTTTCTGTCATCATATCAGGCTTCACCTCCACGGTTGAAAAACCGCAGCATCACGTTTGGCGCAAATTCCGGCAGGGGTGCGTCGGCCCCAAGCATCCGGGCGGCAATCACTTCGATGGCCCGTACCACGCTTCTGTCGCCGCACTCCAGCGCCGTTTCGTGGCGCAGAAGCGCTTTGGATACTTTCGCACTTTCGGGGATCACGCCCATCAGCGGCATGTCCAGCGCCATGGCCAGCTGAGCGGGCGGCTGGATCAGCCCGCGCCGCACCCACATGGGGCGCACGCGGTTGAGCACCAGCGAGGGGCTCGGCTCCTCCATCTGACGCAGCAGAGAGCACAGACGCTCCGCGTCGCGGATGGATACGTCGTCCGGCGTGGCTACCACGACGGGTTCCGCCGCCGCGCCCAGCAGGTTTTTCAGGCCCTTGCCGATGCCCGCCGGCGCGTCCAGCAGCAGAATATCCACCTGTTCGGCAAGCCGGGTGATCACCTTGTCCATGGCCTTGTGCTTCATGTCCGACGGCGTCATGATCTGCGGCGCGGCCAGCAGCGACAGGTTCGGCAGCGCGGGATGCGGCAGCAGCGCTTCTTCCAGATTGCAGTTCTTTTCCGCCACGTCGCCAAGGTCGTATACCACCCGGTCCTGCACGTTCAGCATCAGGTCCGCGCACCGCTGGCCGATATCGCCGTCCAGCAGCGCCACGCGCTTTCCCATGCGGGCGTAGTATACCGCCAGGGACGCGGAGAGCGTGCTCTTTCCCACGCCGCCCTTGCCGGACATGATCGAAAAGATACGGGCCATGCAGGTCACCTCGGTTGTGTTGCTTTGAGTAAGGGATTAGGGATTAGGAACGAGGGATTAGGGATTGTGGAGATCGTTTATTGATCATAGCGTTCAGCATTTTTCCTATTTCGTTGCAAAGATTCATGGATTTGCTGATTTCGGATTCTGCGATAAATTGCAAACGAACACAAATCAAAAGCTGCGTTTCCATTTCGTACTTTGATCCTCTGGCAATGTTCAGAAACCTTGCGTATTCTTTCATTCCATATCGGCCGTATCCCTCGGCAATATTAGACGGAATTGAAACAACGGCTCTGCGCAGTTGATCGGACAACGCGTATTTTTCATCTTTAGGCAATAATCTGCTGATTCGGTAAACCTCTTCAACCAAATCCATTGACTTTTCCTATATTGCCAAATCTCTGTAAGTTTTCACTCTATTCTCCTAATCCCTCGTCCCTAATCTCTTCCCTTACGGCGCCAGCTGATTCGCGCCGGGCAGCGCGATGGTGATGTCCTTCTTCGCTTTTTCATCCAGGTAATAGCCGATGAAATCGCGGTTCGCGGCGACGGTGTAGCTGCCGGAGAAGCCGTTGGGGATGAAGGAAATGACGGCGATTTCGGGGTCGTCCTTGGGTGCCAGGGAAACGAACCAGCCGTTGTTTTCCAGGTCGATACGCACCTTGCCGATCGTCATCTGGGAAGTTCCGGTCTTTCCGACCATCACTTCTTCAGCGTTGTATTTCCAGTTGCGGAACTGGCGGGCGGCGGTACCGGCCTCGTCCACCACACCCTTCAGCCCGTCAAGGATGTAGGTCAGGTAGGGCCGGGCACTTTCCAGCTTGTTGAACACGGTGGCATGGCGCTGGGAGAGGATCTCGCCTTCGGGGGAAATAATGGAGTCCACGATGTTGGGGTTCCATACGGTCAGGGAACTGCTCAGGGCCCCGGCGTAGCGCACTACGGAGATCGGCGTAAGCAATGTGATGGACTGGCCCACGCCCATCTGAATCTCCTGGCTGCCGCCCCATTTGATGGTATTCAGATAATTCCACATATCGCCCATCAGGGCCTGCTGCATCACCATCGTGCGTGTCATGCCGAGCTCGGTCATAAAGATGGGGCGGGCAGAGGACACCCACTTGTCCTGCGGGGTGTTCATCGCCATATCCATCAGCTTCTTGATGCACTTGTTCAGGCGCGCTTCATCGTAAGTGATGCCATAGCTGGCAGCGTAATTGTTGATATGCTTCTTGAGCGACGCGGCCACCAGGATGGGCGTGGAGGTCATCTGTTCCTCCAGGCTCACGCTGGGATCGTAGAGGTTTGTCTGGTTGCCCACGATGGGCCGAAGCTCGCCGGGCAAGTCGATGCCGGTTTTGCTGGTCAGGCCCATCTGCGCGGCGTACTTGTACAGCAGTTCCTGGCCCGGATGGTCATCGAACAAGCGGGAAGCCACCGTATAGAAGAAAAAGTTGCAGGATTTGGTCAGGCCGGTCGAAATGTTCAGGTCATGATGGTCTTCGGGATGGTTTGTCCAGCAGCGGGGCATGTCCTCCTTCACGTTGGTATAGCGGTCAAAGCCGCCGCCGTCGCTGATGAGCGTTTCCGGCGTGATCGCGCCGTTGACCAGCCCGGCCAGG
The DNA here is from genome assembly GCA_017509065.1 of Clostridia bacterium. The sequence goes on along the minus strand of JAFWQM010000213.1, from coordinate 11,546 downwards.
CCGGTGCACATCTTGAAAATGGAGCCGGGCTCAGCGCGGGTCTGGATGGCGTAATTCATGAGCAGGCCGCGCTCGTCCTGCACGATCCGCATGGCGTCTTCCCCGCCGCGGGCCATGGCGTTCAGGTCGTAGTTGGGATACTGGGCCAGCGCTAAGATGTTGCCGGTGTGCACGTCCATCACGATCAGCACGCCGGTGGTGGCCAGGCGGATGGGAAACTCCTCCCAGTCGCGCGCGGCGATTTTGTCCTTGTAGGTCTCCAGCCAGTCGGATTCCTGCATCCGCTCTTCCTGCCGGTCGCGGGAGGAATTCACGTTGTCGCGGATATAGCGTTCGGCAGCAGCCTGATACTGGGCGTTGATCGTCAACTTCACCGTGTTGCCGTCCTGGGGCGGAATATAGTCCAGCTCGCGGGTCACCTTGCCCTGCGGGTCAACCTCCACGATGCGCGCGCCCTGCCGGTCGGTGATGTTGGCGGTGAGCCAGTTCTCCATGCTGTTCTCGATGCCCGCCTGGCCGATATAGTCGTTCATGGCGTAGCCCGCAGGCTTCAGGTCGCTGAAATAATAATCCGCGTCCTGGATCTTGCCGGTATAGCCGATCACGGTGGCGGCGAGCGACCCGTTGGGATACACCCGCTTGTCGCCCATGGTGATGCTCACCCAGGGCATGGACATGCTGCGGCCTTCGATTTCGCTCACCGTTTCATACGGCACGTCCTCGGCAAAGGGCACGGGCAGGGACAGGAAAGCGTTGTCCTGCATGGTGGCGTTGATGGCGATGATCTTCAGCACATCGTCTTCGGACACCACAATGGCTTCCGCCACCTTTTCCGGATCGAGCCTGTGCAGATCGAGGACGCCGGGATTGCCCGCTCCTTTGGACCCGGGCACGATCAGGTCGTCCGTTTCCATGACCACGGAGTTTCCGTTTTTATCCAGCGCCAGCAGGTAGGTGCCGTCGCAGAGCGCGGTGAATCCGAAGCGCTTGCGCAGGGTGTTGAAGCAATCCCCGGCGCTGGGCTTTTTGCTGCCCAGGTAGTTATTGGAATAGAAATAACTGCGGCGGGTCTCCCAGGCGGTTTCCGAGATGCCGGAGCCGAAGTTGAATTCCCACGCGCCCGATTCCGTGCTGCGGACGATGGGTGAGGTGACGGATACGGAGCCGCCGTATTTTTCGATGATGTGAATGGCCTCCAGCAGCTGTTTGGTGGGATAGTCCCAGTCTTCATTCTCGCGGTAAAAGGTGACGTTGTAGGCCTTTTCGCTCTTCGCCAGCACGACGGAATTCACGTCAGTTATCATGCCGCGGCTGCCTTTTACGACGATTCTCTTCACGCTCTGGCTGGTGGTCGCCTGGGCGTACTGCTCGCCGTTTTCGATCTGCAGGCGGTACAGCCCAAAGAACAGCACGCCGAACATCGCGGCGACGCCGATCAGAAAAACGGCGAACCGCAGGTTCATCTTGTAGTCTTTTCCGCGCGCCTTGCGGCTTTTGCGGAATTCATCGCTCACTCCTCTTCACCTCCCTGCGCCTGTTTCCTGCGGGGATACATGCCCAGCAGCTTTCGGCACGGATACATCAGCGCCACGGCAAGGCTCATGGTGTATATAATCGAGCCCGCCAGGCGGTATACATGAATCAGGGTCAGTTCTTCGCCGATCAGGTACATATAAAAGATCAAGACCAGGTTCAGGAACAAATCCATCTCCCCGGCGCACAGCGGAATGCGGATGAGGGGAGGCAGGTCGGTATCACGGGAACGAAGCGAAAAGGAATGCCACCAATGGCTCTTTCCCTTGCCCTGACTGATGCGCACCTGCCGCCGTTCATACGCCAGTCTGCGCTGCTCGAGCTGCCGGTCCGTCATATCGGCGAACGTCTGGGCGCAGAGCATGGTGATGGCGGGATAGGCGATCACATACAGCGAGGGCACATTGGAATTGGACAGCATGCTTTCCATCATCATGCCGATGAGGCAGGAAGAACAGAACGCGTACTTCTTGCCGCAGGTGACCACGATGATGGCCAGAACCGCGAAGATCACGTTCCCCACCACGCTTCGCACCAAAAAGTACCGCATCACGCACACCTGAATCAGGTAAGCGGCCAGGGTCAGCAGCAGCACTTTCAGCGCCCGTTTCAAAGGCTTCACTCGTCTTCCTCCACTGTCATCGCGCCGGGATCCGACGTAGGCACCGGACTCGGCGTGGGGGTAAAGGTGGGCCGCGGCGAAGGCGAAGGCGTCTCGCCAAAGGCGTTGGGCACCATGTATTCCGGAACAGGCGGCAGCGGCGTGGAATTGGCGCGCGGCATGGCCGTCTTCTGCGGCGCGGGCGTGGCGGCATCCCCGGGGCGCTGCGTCGCCGATGTTTGGGAAGTACCGCTTCCGAACAGGAAGTCGCTCTGATTTTCCAGATTGAAGCCGGGAATGGGCCGGGCCGTGACAAAGGTTTCCAGGCGGATGCTCTGGGAAGTGCTCACCCGCTCCTGCGCGTTCTCGGCATACGGCGGACGATAGCGGTATACGGTCACGTATTCCAGATGCTGGAAATCTACTTTGGGCTCCACCACCACATAGGATTTATTGTCTTCCATGCCGCGGGTGCTTTCGCGGATATAGCCGATGGGAATGCCCCGGGGGAATTCCATACCCACGCCGGAGGTGACCACTTCGTCGTTGGGGCGGGGCAGGGAGTTGTCCGGCAGGTAATACATGCGGCACATAGGCTCGCCGTTCGTGCCCAGGGTACCCTTCACGCTGCCCTGGTCGCGGCTGGATTTCACGATGCCGGCCACGGTGCAGTCGCTGTCGATGATGCAGCGCACGTCGCACTGCCGGGGCTTCACGTTATACGTAACGCCGACCAGACCGCCGGCGGACACCACGGCCATGTAGTCCGCCACGCCGTCTTCACTGCCAACGTTCAGGGTGAGGGTGGAAAAGTAGTTGTTGCCCACCTTGCCGACCACCTGCGCGCTGATCGGATTCAGTTCCTCGTTTCCGGTGCGCTCGTTGACCTGCTCCTGCAGCGCTTCGTATTTCCTTCGCAGTTCATCCAGCATGGCCACTTCGGTCGCGTAGTCGTCCAGCTTGATGCGAAGCTGTTCATATTCGTATTCGATGTTTCCGCGGATCTTCAGCATCCTCAGATAGTCCGCCACGCCGGTGGTCACGTTGGAAAAGAACGACTGAATGGGCGAAACCACGGCTGTGACGATCTTCTGCGGAACTGCCAGGATGGGAAGCTTCACGAAATTGGAAACCACCATCACCGCCGCCATCAGGAACAATCCGCCGCACAGAAGAATGATCATCATCAGCCGAAGGAAGCTCTGGCGCTCTTCCTCATGCGTTTTTTTCTTTTTGCTTTTCTTTCCTTTTTTCCCTTTTTTAGGCGGCTTTTTCCCGGCTTTCTTCCCTTTTTTCTCGCTGGTTTCGGGTTCGTCGGTTTTTTTCTGCCGCGCGCCGGGAGCGTTCCTCCAGTTTGCCGCGCCGCCTTCCACCCTCTGAGGTTCCTGGAATTTGTCTTCTTCGGTTTCTTTTTTCGCCCGCGTCTGGATGATGCGCTCCCGCACGCCGTCAGATTCCGTTTCCTGTTCTTCCTCGGACGCGGGGGCCGCTTCCGTTTCGGACGGCGTATCCCCCGCAAGCGGCTCGTCAGGCGCAGGCGCTTCCGGCAGGTCTTCGGGCTTTTCCGGCAGGGGAACATCTTCCGGCTCCTGTTCGGGTTTCACTTCGGAGGCGGGAGGATTCTCTTCTTCCTCGGCGCGCCGGGCCCATACGGGAACACGCTCCTCGGCGTCCTGCGCGTAAGCGCCCAAATCCAGGGGATTCAATCCGTCTCCTTCGGAAAACTCCCGATTCCGATTTCTTGCCATTCCGTTTTACTCCTCGTCGTCTTCCTTCAGGAAGCTGGACTTGCCGATCCGGTGCAGCAGCTCGATATTATCCGCCAGGTGTCCCGCGCCAAGCGCGGCGCAGCTCATCGGGTCGCGCGCCAGCAGAACGGGCATGTCCAATTCAGAAGCGATATACTGGTCGAGAGCGAACAGCTGCGCGCCGCCGCCCGTCAGGTGAATGCCTGATTTCAGCACGTCCCCCGCCAGCTCCGGCGGCGTGCGCTCCAGCACGTGCTGGATAGCGGCCAAAATGGCTTCGCACGGCGTGCTCAGCGCTTCGTATACCTGTGTGGAGGTAATCTCCGCCGTCTGGGGGAGGTTGGTGATCATGTCGCGGCCGCGGATCAGCACCCGGCGCTCTTCCTTCATCGGAAGCGCGGAACCCAGGGCCATCTTCACGTCCTCTGCGGTGCGCTCCCCGATGACCATATTGAATTCCCGCTTCACATACGCGATAATCGCTTCGTCCATCTTTACCCCGCCCGTGCGAATGGAACGCGACACGACGATGCCGCCCAGGCTGATCACCGCCGCCTCCGTGGTGCCGCCGCCGATGTCCACCACCATGGAGCCCACCGGGTCAAACACCGGCAGGCCCGAGCCGATCGCGGCCGCGAACGGTTTATTCACCAGCGTCAGCTGGTTTTCACGGATGCCCGCGTACACCGCCGCCTTGCGCACCGCCCGGCGCTCGATTGGCGACACGCGGCAGGGAATCGTCATGATAGCCCGGGGCTTTACCAGCCGCGACACGCCGATCGCCTTGCGCACAAAAAACTGCAGCATGGCCTGCGTCATGTCAAAATCCCGGATCATACCGTCCGACATCGGCCAAACCGCCATCACGTCCGCGGACGTGCGTCCCAGCATCACCCGCGCTTCCTCGCCGATGGCGCGCACCGTGTGACGCCCTTCCCGATCCGCCACCAGCAGCGACGGTTCGTTGATCACAATGCCCTTTCGTTTTACGTAAACCTGCGTGTTCGCCGTTCCCAGGTCAATTCCAATATCAGGCGCGACAATGGCCATCTATCATCATCCGTCCATTTCTGTATTTGTATTTTCCGGGGGAAACCGCTCTTTGGAGACCAAAGAGCGGTTTCCCCCGGACCCCCTTCCGAGAAAGTCATAAGGGATGAAGTGTATCTCTGGCCTCATAATAAACGATGTTATACCTTACGGAATATCCGCTCCCGCCGCTTTCAGGATCTCCCGCACCAGCGCCATGGGCAGGCCGATGACGTTGGAATAGCTGCCCTCGATACTGCGTACGAACATGCCTGCCCGGCCCTGTACGGCGTAAGCCCCCGCCTTGTCCATGGGTTCTCCTGTAGCAATGTACCAGTCAATCGCTTCTTCGCTGAGGGATACGAACGCCACTTGGGAAGCGTCCACGTTCACATTTTCGCTGCCATCCTCGCCGATCACGCACACCCCGGTATATACCGTATGCGTATTCCCGGATAAATGCCGCAACATCTCCCGTGCGTCCTGCTCGTCCCTGGGCTTCCCCAGCACACGCCCGTCCTGGTACACGATGGTATCCGCTCCGAGCACCATCCGTCCCGGATGCAGCGCGGCCACGGCCCGCGCCTTTCTGCGGGCGTTCTCCATCACCAGCGTTTCCGGATTTCCCGCCTTGATTTCTTCCGCATCGGCGGTGATCACCTCAAACGGCAGGCCGGTATATGCCATCAGTTCCCGCCGCCGGGGCGACGCGGACGCCAATATCAACGATTGCTTCATTCGTTTTCTTCCTTCTTCGCGCTTTTCGCCCTGTTTCCCATTCCTGTTTTGGGTACGCAAAAAACGCGCCCCTTATTATAACATAATCAAGGGGCGCAAGTACAGTCTTTTTCATCAACGCGAAACAATTTTGTAAAAATGTCATAATTTTTTTGCTGCCGCTGAAACGCGGCGGCAGGCCCTCAGCCGTTGCCGAAGAACACCGAAATCACGCAGTTGTGCACCTCCAGGAACATGCCGGGAAACAAAATGCAATTATACTCTTCCCAGGCAAATTCATTCTCGCTCACCTTTCCCTCGTGCTCCCATCCATCCTCCGACACCGGAAAGAAATGGATGAGTTCTGTGCTGTCCGCGTCGCCGAAGATGGTGGACACGGCGGCGTAGCTGTCCGTGCTGCCAGGCAGGGGGCGGATGATGAGGGTGAAATAATTCACCACGTTGGGGATTTGCGTGTCGCAGTAGAACCGGCCCGAGCCCTCAAAGATCGTTTCATTTTCTTCAAAATTGCCGGGATGCTGCGGCAATACCATAGGCGCTTGGCTTGGAAGCAGCGGGCGGAGTTCGCCCTCCCCCTGCGCGGTCACCTGTTCGCCCGCCTCCAGGAAAAAGGCATACGTGGTTTCATTCGGCATTTCCTGATACAATTCATATTCGACCACTGTTCCGTCGGGCTTTTTCAGCGTCAGCAGCCCTTCCTGTCCGGGCTCAAGCGCATAATACCACAGGCCCTGCTCGGCCTTCGTGGCTGTCCAGGTGCCGCTCACATCCCGAACGACGCCCTGGCTGTTGTCCATATCGGCGTACAGCAGCGCTTCGCACTTGCTCTTTTCATAATAGAAATTGCCGCTGTCCTGGTTGCGCAGCTGCCAATAAGCCACGCCGTCCCGCTCCACTTCGCCGATGATCTCCGCCAGGCGGTAACTGGTATACGGTTCGCCCTCCTGCCATGCGTCGCCGGGGAAGGGGACGACCGAAATGAGGGTGTCGATCTCATTGTCCGGGGCAATGTCGTTTTTCGGCAGCAGGGCAAAGCCCAAGGCCGCTGGCCCGTGGATGGTCGCTGAGAACGCGGTCAGCGCGATCTGCGCCATCGGAACCAGCGCCGAAACGTGCCAGCCGCTGGCCGGGTCGCCGTACACGATCTGGTATTGGGTCTTCGTCTCCCCCGCCACGGCGACAGATGCGCCCGCCGGAATCGTGGCGTCGTCCAATTCTATATCCGTTTTCGCCTTGCCCGTGCGCAGGTTCACTTCCGCCTGCCAGGGCTGGATGAACACCGTCACATCCTCCGTGCGCACGTAGCCGTTGATGTCCGCCTGCCAGACCCATTCGTTTTTCAGCTCATACGCCACCCCGAAGCTTTCCACCACGGCCCAGCCTTTGTTTTTGGAATAGTCCACGATCTTTACCGAAGCGCCGGGATACATCTTCGCGCAGACCTTCGTCATTTCTTTATCCCAATAAACCGGCACGTATCCTCCGCCATCGGCGGGGAACAGATACGCCTGCTTCACTTCAAACCGGGTATTCCGGATACGGGAGGTTCGGATATAGCCTACCTCGCCGGCCTGGTTCGCCGCCAGCCGCCAGTCGTCGCCGATGTCGCCCAGCAGGTAGATTTCCCCGTTTCCCACCATAGCCACGACATCCGCGCTGTTCCGCGGTTCCTCCAGCAGGTTGGTCTGGGGAGAAGCGGAAGCCCTGTAAAACAGCTGCGGCGCTTCAAAATTCACGTTCATGGGCATCAGGTATTCCTTCAGCATCCAGCCGGTGAGACTTACGCCTGCCTCAAAGTTGGCCAGCATGTCCACCTGCGCCCATTCCCGGCCGTGGCTGTCCCAAACGTGCTCGGTTTCGGTTACGTACACCGGCGTGCCGCTGTAGAAGCGTCCGAGGGACTTAGAATTGATATCCGGTTTTTCGCGCAGGTTCAGCCGGTCAGAGAGTATGGGATTCGCTACCACGGCCAGATAACCGGTCGAGTCATCATCCCAGTCATCTTCTGAATATTCTCCCGCCAGCGCTCCGAAAACCGCCGCCACCGTAATGCACAGCGCCAACAATACCGTATACACGCGCTTCATATGTTTCGCCTCCTTTGTGCTCTCTTGTATTATAACGCAAAGAGGCATATTTTTGTTGCACTGCTTCTGGTTTTTTTATTCTTTTTCCGCAGCTTTCATGGCGCGCATAGCGTTCAGGATGGCGAGGAAGCACACGCCCACGTCGGCGAACACCGCGGCCCAGAGCGGGGCCAGGTTCAGCACGCCCAGCGCCATGACGGCCAGCTTCACGGCAAGGGAAAAGATCACGTTCTGCCGGACGATGCCCAGCGTTTTCCGCGCAATGCGGATGGCCGAAGCCAATTTACGCGGGTCGTCGTCCATGAGCACTACGTCGGCTGCCTCAATGGCCGCGTCGGAGCCCAGCGCGCCCATGGCCACGCCAATGTCAGCGCGCGCCAGTACGGGCGCGTCGTTGATGCCGTCGCCCACGAAGATCAGCGCGCCGCCTTCTTTCTTATCTTTCAGCAGCCGTTCCACCTCGTTGACCTTTTCATCCGGCAGCAGGCCCGCGCGCGCCTCGTCCACGCCCACCTCCCGCGCTACCGCTTCGGCCACGGCGCGGCTGTCGCCGGTGAGCATGACGGTTTTATTAACGCCCAGCTTCTTCATTTCCCGGATGGCCTCGGCGGAGCCTGGTTTCACGGTGTCGGCAATCTCGATATAGCCCAGATACTCCCCGTCGGCAGCGACGTGCGCCACGGTGCCGGTTTTCGTCACGCGGGAAAACGCCACGCTCTCCCGCGCCATCAGCTGCGCGTTGCCGACGGATACCGCTTTGCCGTTCACCCGCGCCCGCACGCCGTGGCCGGAGATTTCCTCCACGCCCTCCACTGTCCAGCCGGATATATCCTTCTGGCAACCCTGCCGCAGGGATTCCGCGATGGGATGGGTGCTGAACCGTTCGGCGGCGGCGGCCAGAGCGATCATCTCTTCCTTTGTGCCCTGAACAGCCTGCGCATCCGCGATAGCGAAGCTGCCTTCGGTCAGCGTGCCGGTTTTATCGAAAACCGCTGTATCCGCTTTTGCCAGCGTTTCCAGGAAGCTTGCGCCTTTGACCAGGATACCCCTCCGGGACGCGCCGCCGATGCCGCTGAAAAAGGTAAGCGGCACGGAGATGACCAGCGCGCAGGGGCAGGAGATGACCAGGAAGGTGAGTGCCGAGGTGATCCATCGGCTCCACTCCCCGCCGAACAGCAGCGGGGGAACCAGCGCCACCAGCACGGCCAGGCCCACCACCACGGGGGTGTAAATCCGGGCGAAGCGGGTGATGAACCGATCCGCCTGGGACTTATTCTCCCCCGCGTGCTCCACCAGCTCCAGAATACGGGAAACGGTGGAATCCTCGTAAGCGTGGGTGACTTCGATCCGCAGCAGTCCGTTCAGGTTCACGCATCCGCTGAGGGCCGGGTCGCCGGGTTTCACGTGGCGGGGCACGCTTTCGCCGGTCAGGGCCAGGGTGTTCAAGCTTGAATCGCCCTCAATGATTGTTCCGTCCAGCGGCACCTTTTCGCCTGGGCGCACCACGATGGTTTCCCCCACCTTGACATACTGCGGCAGGATGGTTTCTACCCGGCCTTCCCGCTCCACATTGGCGGAATCCGGGCGAATATCCATGAGCTCCGCGATGGAATCCCGGCTCTGATCCACGGCGTAGTCCTGGAAGAACTCGCCGATCTGGTACAGCAGCATCACCGCCACGCCCTCGGCGTAATCCCCCACGCAGAACGCGCCCACGCTGGCCACGGTCATCAGGAACATTTCGTCCAGCGGCTCCAGGCGCAGGATGCTCTTCACCGCCTCGATCACCACGGGATAGCCTACGACCAGATAAGACACGGCGAAAATGGCGATTTTCAGTCCTTCCGCCATGGGAAGCAGAATCCCAGTCACCAGCAAAACAGCGCTGACGCCGATGCGGATGAGCACAGCTTTCCGGTTTTCTTCCTCCCCGCCGTGCTCGTGGCCGTGATCGTGGCTGCATCCATGTTCATGGCATTCATGATGGTCGTGATGATGTTCATGCTCATGATGATGCTCGTGTTCATGCTTTTCCTCGTGGTCATGATGGCAATGCTTGCAGTTCATATGCTATCCTCCGTCTGTTCAGCGTCTGTAATAACGCCGATCTCAACTATATCTCTGCACTCTGTTCTTTGTACTCTTTATTCACACAGATGCTCCATCCCCATGTCGATGATGGTGCGCACGTGCTCGTCCGCCAGGGCGTAGTACACCGTTTTCCCGTCCCGCCGGAACTTCACCAGTTTGCTGGCTTTCAGCACCCGCAATTGGTGGGACACCGCGGACGGGCTGGCTTTGAGCAGTTCGGCAATGTCGCCCACGCACATTTCCGCTTCCAGAAGCGCGTACAGGATTTTAATGCGCGTGCTGTCGCCGAACACCTTGTAAAGTTCCGCCAGGTCGTAAAGCAATTCCTCGTCCGGCATGTCCGCGTTCACGGAAGAAATCAGATCGGGATGGATGCTCTCTCCTGCGTTTTCCTGACCTTCCCACTTGTCCATTCTGCTCATCCTTTCATTTGAACAACTGTTCATATATTATTATAATCAAAACGCCCTCGCATGTCAAGGGCGTTTCTTGCCTGAAATTGATTTTATTTTTCCTCGATCCAGTGCCGTTCGCTGCTCTCCCAGGTGCGCTCGCTGATGATGTAGCGCGGGCGGTGCTTGGCTTCCAGATAGGTTTTGCCCACGTACTGGCCGACAACGCCCAGGGCGATCAATTGAAGCCCGCCCAGCAGGAGCATGATAAAGATCAGCGTCATCCATCCCGCCGCAGCGCTGCCAATAATCGCCTGTATTATCGCAATCACGGCAAAGAGCAGGCTCAGAAAACAGATGAACATGCCCATGCCTGTGATCAGCGAAATCGGCTTGACGGACAGGCTGGTGATGCCGTTGAAGGCCAGGGCCAGCATTTTTTTCAGCGGATAATGGCTCTCCCCCGCCAGGCGTTCGGCGCGCTCATAGTACACGCTGGTGCTCTTGAACCCCACCAGCGGGATCATGCCGCGCAGGAAGATGTTCACTTCCTCAAAATCCGCAAAGTGGTTCAGCACGCGGCTGCTCACTAGGCGGTAATCCGCGTGGTTGAACACCACTTCCGCGCCCATCCAGTTCATCAGCTTATAGAAACCTTCGGCAGTGGTACGCTTGAACCAGGTGTCCGTCGTCCGCTTAGAGCGCACGCCGTACACGATTTCACACCCGGCCAGGTATTCGTCCACCATTTTGTCCATGGCGTTGATGTCATCCTGCCCGTCACAGTCGATGGAGATGGTAATATCGCATTTGTCCTTTGCTTCCATGAGCCCGGCCAGCACGGCGTTCTGATGGCCCCGGTTGCGGCTCTGGGAAATGCCGATATAATGCTCGTCATGCTTCGCCAGATCACAGATGATTCCCCAGGTTTTGTCCTTCGACCCATCGTTCACAAAGAGCACCCGGCTGTTTTTGCTGATCCTGCCAGCGTCGGAAAGCGCTTTGATTTTCTCCAGGAACATCGGCGCGGTCAACGGCAGCACCTGTTCTTCGTTATAGCAGGGAATCACGATCCACAAGATCGGCTTTGCTTCCACTTTTTCACCTTCTTGTTCACAACTGATGATTACATTACAGCTTTCTCGGAAAGGGGACGAACCGCCGATGACCGCCTGCGGCGGGAATCTCATCGGCGGTGAGATCAGCCGAAACGAGCAATCTCCGCATGAATAGCGCCGAGCAACGCGAGGCTGAGGGCGAGCAATCCTTGGATTGCCGCCCGAAACCCGCGCTTCCCGAAGGGAATAGCGCGGGGCGTAAGCGGAGT
>JAFWQM010000212.1 GCA_017509065.1 Clostridia bacterium | reverse complement strand
GTCTCCTGATGCGGGCCTGTCCAACGTATACCCCACGTCAAAGAAGATCACTTTCTTGTCACGTAATAGCTGAATCATCGTCTCACCTCGAATAACTCAATGTCATCAGTATGTGGGTTCAATCAGCCGATGGAGCAATGCGGCAAATTCTTCCATATTGCTCATCATGGCCGGATGTCCGCCATGGGGGAAAACATGCGTCTCCGCTCGACAGGTTTCCCGGCAGATTTCATGGAATAGCCGCTGAAAATGCCCGGACGGGAACATCTCGTCTTCATCGCTTCCCGTCAGCAGCAGGGGAACCTGCACTTCAGACAGAGACCGATGAAAATAGGCCCCAACTTCCCTCGCATGGCGAATGACAGCCTCCGTATCCGCGTCGAACACCTGCTCCCAATCCTCGCCATGGACGGACCGCAGATAGGCGCGGAATCCGTCGATTTGCTTTGCCTGTGTTCTTCCTGCCTGAATGTCATTTGTGATGGCCGGGTCTGCGCCGATGCCTGCGAAGCTGTCGGCGGCCACCGCCCGCACAAGCTGCGGATACTCCAGCGCGGCATTGATCGCCGCCAAAGCGCCGCCGCTGGCCCCGACGAGATAGACTTCGCCGAGCCCAAGATGCTCACATAAAGCGCGGACCTGATTTGCCCATTCGTACCACAGATCGGAAGGCCAGGTGGCTATACGATCTGACCGCCCGCAGCCGAGAAAATCCATCGTGATCACACGGTATTTTTCAGCCAGCAACGGAATAATCGGATCAAACATTCTGCCGGAAGCTGTATTCCCGTGGAGCAGGATCAGCGGCCTGCCCGCGCTGTGGCTTTCATAATAAACCGGATAGCTACCGTAGGGGAAGTAACGCATAGATGCACCTCACCATAAAACGGAGTTGTTACCTGGAAAGATCGATCCAATATCTCTCCAGGCAGACACCTTCCTCCGGTTCATACACAGAGGATTCGTAAACGCCGCCGTTTTTCAGGATGGTTCTTTTGCTGCCCTCATTGCCGCTGATGCAGGTAATCAGTACTTTGGCAATTCCAAGTTCTCTGCATTTTGGCAACACCTTTTTCAGCATCAATGCTGCGTATCCTTTGCGCCGTTCACTCGGCGCGACAGAATAACCGATATGGCCGCCGTACTTTTCCAAATAGGGATTAAAAAAATGTCTGATTTGTATCATGCCGACAATTTTCTGATCCTCTTCCCGAACAAGCATATACTGTGTCGCCGGGACCAGTCCCTGGGGAACCGTAAGGGGATCTTTGCACCGGTTTGCATGCTCTATCCAGACCTGCGGATTATCCATTCGTCTGAGCGCGCCTGTGCCATCCATTGAATCGCCACAATCAAGAAACTCTTTTCGATATGCCATAATTTGCCTGGTGTATTCTGTTGCCGGCTCGATCAGCTTCATATTGCTTTCATTCATCCTTTTTCTTTATCTCCGATCCGATGAGAAGCCCCAGTACCATCCCTGCCATCATACCAATGCCGACATTGATGTGAATGGCTGTCGAAATTGCGACTCCAAGACACACGCCCAAAGCCATGCCTTCAGAACCGTAGTCCATCTGTTTTTCCTGATCCTTTTTCCTGCCCGTCTCTCTCACAGAGAAGATCGCAAGCAATAGCGCCATGGCAATCCAGGGCAATGCGGCGCTCAAAAAAGCAAAAGTGTTCACCATGCAAGTCATCTCCCTTTGTTTTTCCCATTTATTGCTCCCTGTTTACTCATGCAGCAGCCGTTCCCTCTCCAGGGCTTCCTTTTTGCCGTGGATCCGGCCCAGCGCATACATGAGCAGGGTTGCACAGAGCAGATTGATCCACCCGAGATGGGACGGATTGTACGTGTTGGCAACGCCGATCAGCAGATTGGCCCCGCCGAGCACGCTTAGAAATTTACCAATTTTGTCCAGATGGCCGATACGCGAGTCGATATCGGAAAACAGGTCGAAAGGCCCGTCCGCCGTCTTTTTGCGGAAGTAGATCCACATAACCATCCGACCTACATATTCCGCGCCGGTATCTTTCATGAACGATATGTAAGACTCGTCATATGGATGCATCTCCAGGCGAACGCTGTATTCGCCCGGCTCGCAGCGTAGAAAATGATAGGTACAGAACCCGACGCTTTCCAGCACCCATCCGTTCATCGCCATCTCGTTCAGCCAGTCTTCTTCCTTTTCAAAATCCCAGACCCAGAACCATTTCCTGATGGTTTTCCTGTTTTCCATGCTCATTCCTCCCGCAGTATCCTCTCACCATTGTCTGCCAGTTCCCGAAGCCTTTCCACCTCGACGCGCAGGACCTGAAGGCCTTTTTCCGTCAGTCGGTATTCCTTCCTCCTGCTGTCCTCATCGGATGGAAGCTGGATGATCCAGCCCTTCGTGCTCAGTGCGTTCAGCGCGCCGTACAGCGTGCCAGCTGCCAGGTGAACCCGTCCGCCGGACAGTTCCTCCGTCAGTTGCATGATGCCGTAGCCGTGCCGCGGCCTGACCAGTGACAGAAGAATGTAATAGGTCGCTTCTGTAAGCGCGAATCCCTCCGCCATAACCTCACCTCCATAGTGTCGCGATATAACGATGAACGATATATCGTGTTTAGATTATATCGCCGTGCGATGTATATGTCAATACCCTCTGGAAAAAGATTTTGCGGGATAAAACACGACAACTATCTATCATACATATTATTACAGATACACCATTCTTTCCCAAATTGGTTTAGATGCATTAAGACGTTACTGGAAGATTTTTAAACCATCCAGTCCGGAGCATTACCTATTTCCCAACAGATGGGATAAGGGACGCCATCTCATGCCCGGCCGGATAGAAACGATATTCAACAAATACAAGGCTGAGGCTGGAATCACTGAACCCGGAACCGTGCACACGTTACGGCATTGTTTTGCCACACACGCGCTGGAAGCCGGAACAGATGTACTGTATATTAAGCAGCTTATGGGGCATTCCTGTTTTTCATCTACTGACAGGTACTGGATATGATGCCTTTCATATGACAGTTGCTTTCATGGATTTCAACAAGATTCTAATTGGGTCAAACAAATAGAATCAAGTTCAAAACAGTATAAATGATGATATACACATGTGTATATCCAAAATAATAAAAGAAGAACTGATCTGGTAAAGGATCAAGAACTCAGGAATCAGCTCATATTATAATCTAATTCCGAGCAGATTGTTTTCCTTATTCATAAAAATTGTTCATTTCAGATAAGAAGTCCGAGCTATATTCCAAAAGGATCATCTGCACCGAGAGCGCCAAAACACAATTGATTTTCAGAAAAACGAAAAAGCCCTTGACAGGAGAAAAAAAGCATGATAATATACACACGTATTTATATTGACAAGGAATCGGAACCGATGCGTACTGCAAAGGACGCTCGAAATAGAAAGGGAGGAAGAATCCATGAAAAAAACGATCGCTCTGCTGCTTGCGGCTTTGCTGCTTCTTTCCGCCTGCGCTGCTTGGGCGGAAGAAAAGGAGCCCGTTACCATCCGTTTCTACAACTACGCTTTGTCCGAAACCGCCAAGGCGGATTGGTGGAAGGATACCGTCGCTTCCTTTGAAGAAAAGAATCCCTGGGTCACGGTGGAATGCGTTACGGTGGACTATAACAGCATGATCCAGACCTTCACCAACGATCTGGGCTCCGGCATGAGCGTGGATTTGATCTTAGGCGAAGTGAGCTGGATCCCCGCGCTGGTGGAGGGCGAATTCATCCAGCAGCCTAAAGACGTGATCGACGCCGGTTTCTATGCCGGTTACTACGATTACGTGCTGGATCAGATGTATTACAAGGACGGCGTTTACGCCGTGCCCCATTATTACACCAATTCCGTGGTGTTCATCAACAAGGATCTGGTGGGAGCCGCCGGAATGGACGCCGCCGCGTTCCCCGATACCCTGGACGGCCTGAAAACCTGGATCGAAACTCTGGCTGATTTCTATAAGGACGGCGGCAAGGTATCCACCATCTTCGGCCTGACGACCGCGGAAGTGCCCGCCACCGGTTCCAACATCAATGCGATTTTAACCGCCTTCGGCGGCCAGCTGCTCACCGACGACGGCAAATTGGCGGACCTGAAAGCGGAACCCAACGCCACCGCCATGGCGGAAATGCTGGACTTCTACAAATATCTGATCGGCAACGGTTACACCCAGGAAAACCTGAAGCTCAAGGATTACCGCGCGGCGTTCGGCGCGGGCAACGTGATCGCCTATGTGGACTCCTCCTGGGGGTATGCCCAGATCGGTGAAGTAGACGCCAATGCCGCCAATTTCACCGTCACCGCGCCGCTGCCCTCGGTCATGGGCACGTATGGCAAAGGCAATTCCCTGGTGGAATCCCATTGCTTCCTGATCGGCGACGGGCTGAGCGACGGACAGAAGGAAGCCGTCAGCCTGTTCATTCAGCACTGCACCTGCACGGAAAACCTGGAAGGATATCTGAATAACATCGGATTGGCCTTTATCGCCCATGAAGCGCTGGCGGACTGCAAGATTTCTCCCATCCTGGAAGGCGCGGCCAAGGGCGTGTCCCACGTGCAGAAGCAGACCCAGATCGGCCCCATGGTCAGCGTACAGAAGCAACTGGCCACCATGGTGCTGGACTACACCGTGAACGGCGCCAGCCTGGAGGACGCGGTGAACAGCTACATCACCGAAGCGGAATATTACATCGATCAATAAGCATACCCGCTGTTTTCAAGGGGTGGCGTTTTCATGCCACCCCTTTTCTTCAAAGGAGACATCCGTCATGCGTACATCCTCTTCCGGCGTAAGCCGCCATCACTCCCTGGGCCTTCGTTCCCGAAAGCGGCAGGATATGCTGTTTTGCCTGTGCCTGCTGCTTCCGGCTCTCGTGCTGTGCGCGGCCTTTATTCTGATCCCTATCGTGGATTCGGTGGCGATGAGCTTTACCAGCTATAAGCTGGTCAACCTGACCAAGAACCGGCCCGGCGAGTGGAACGATTTTGCCAACTACACCAGGCTTTGGAAAGCGGGAAAGCTGCAATCCGCCATCGGGATCACGGGATGGTTCGTGTTCTGCACGGTAACGCTCACCTTTCTCATCAGCATGACCCTGGCGCTGATCCTGAACACGGAGCCGAAAGGCGCGCGCCTTCTGCGCAGCGTGATGATGATTCCCTGGGTGATCCCCACGGTAATCACGGGTCTTTTGTGGGCGTGGATCTATGCCAACCCTTACGGTCTGGTGCAATATCTGGTGAATCTGTTTTCGGGCGGAAAGATCACTGATTTCGGTATGCTGAACGGGAAGGGCACGGCGCTTTGGGGCGTAACGATCGCGGGGCTGTGGAAGCAGGTGCCGCTGATGACGCTGCTGCTGCTGGCGGGCATGCAAAACGTGCCGGAGGATATCCTGGAGGCCGCGAAGATCGACGGAGCGGGCTATTTTACCCGGCTGATCCATATTCTGATCCCGTACATGCGCAGTGTGATCGCCGTGTCGGTTTCCATGTGCATCATTGAGAATTTCAAGCAGTATCCCCTCTTTGCCACCCTGACCAACGGCGGGCCGGTGGGAGCCACCACCACCCTGGCGGTGCTTTCCTATGACGAAGCTTTCGTCAACAATAATTACGGCTCCGGCGCGGCTGTGACCACTGTATGGCTGCTGGTGATGATCGCGGTGGTGTTCCTTTTCAACGCCGTTTTCCGGCGGGAAAAGCAGTAAAAGGGGGAAGCACGTATGAAAAGCAATCGCGGAATGCAGACTTTGGGGACGGCGTTCAAATACGTTTCCATTGCTGTTTTGTTTGCGTTTCTGCTATTCCCGGTTTACTGGATGGCGGTCACATCGCTGAAAACCAACGTGGAATCCTACCGCATCGTGCCTTCCCTGTGGCCGGAAAGCATGTCCCTGGAG
>JAFWQM010000211.1 GCA_017509065.1 Clostridia bacterium | reverse complement strand
TGTGCACGCCTACACCGGCGACCAGATGATCCTGGACGGCCCCCATCGGAAGGGCGACCTGCAGCGTGCCCGTGCCGGCGCGGCCAACATCGTGCCCAACAGCACCGGCGCCGCCAAGGCCATCGGCCTGGTCATTCCCCAGCTCAACGGCAAGCTGATCGGCTCCGCTCAGCGCGTGCCCGTGCCCACCGGCTCCACCACCATCCTGGTCGCGGTCGTCAAGGGTAAGGACATCACCAAGGAAGCCATCAACGCCGCCATGAAGGCCCAGAGCAGCGAATCCTTCGGCTACACCACCGAAAAGCTGGTCTCCTCCGACATCATCGGCATGACCTACGGCTCCCTGTTCGACGCCAACCAGACCATGGTCACCAAGATCGACGATGAAACCGCTCAGGTGCAGGTCGTGTCCTGGTACGACAACGAGAACAGCTACACCAGCCAGATGGTCCGCACCATCAAGTACTTCGCCGAACTGAAGTAATGGTGGAATAAGGGTTTGCGGGATTTCAAGCGATTGAAGAAACGCGCCTGACTGTGAAAAAAGTCAAAACACTGGTATAAACTGAACCAAGCGTTCAGCAACTGACTGTGATAGACGTTTCCCCACTTTCTCGACAGGAAACTGTAAAAGAAAGTGGGGTTTTCTTAGCCCGCTTCATCCACTTGGAATACTTCACCGCAATGGGGGCATTTTATCTCTTGCATGTTTTTTACTCCTTCTCTTGAAAAAAATATGGGAAGTCATCCATCAGTTATGCCATCTATGAATAGCAAATATTGTCATCCAAACCAATTGTACCAAATGAGAATAACATTTTCAATACCGAATTCTTTGACCTGCTGATCTGGAGCCGCATTTCATTCATCTCCTTTCTTCTGTCCCTCCTTTATTATATCATATTACGCTATATTATGTAATAGTAAAATTATCGTACTTGACAAAAAAACAAAGGCCCCGTAAGCCTTTGCACTCTCCTGTCTGCAGTTTCACTGTCAAATTCCCGGGTTCCCCCAGGAATACCTGAATCGTAACGGAAAATGTTTTTCCCCTGGCTTTGCTGCCGGCAGGGGTTGCATATTGCGGAAAGGAATGGTAAAGTAAACAGGAAGGAATTGCGATACGGAAAGCGAAGTGACGGTTCATGGCAGGCGCTTCTTTGGAACGGATGCTGAAAGACGGGCGCTGTCCCATCCTGGTGGAGTTTGACCCGCCGCGCAACGAAAGCCCGGAAGTGTTTATCGGCGGGGCGCGGGAGCTGTACGCCGCGGGCGCGGACGTGATCACCATCGCGGACTGCCCCATCGGCAAGGCGAGCATCGACGCCTGTATGCTGGCGGCAAAGCTGAAACGGGAGTATGGCATTGAAACCCTGCCCCACATGGCCTGCCGCGACCGGAACCTGAACGCCGCGAAAGCCTTGCTCATGGGCCTTGCCATGGAGGGCATCGGCCAGGTGCTGCTGGTGACGGGCGACCCGGTGAGCCATGAGGACCGGGAACAGATCAAGGGCGTGTTCCAGATGACCAGTCAGACGCTGGCGAAGTCCATCGTGGATCTGTCCGCTCAGGGCAGACTTGGCGATTTTTTCCTCTGCGGGGCGCTGAATATCAACGCGCACAACTTTGAAGTGGAATTGAACCGGGCCAGGCAGAAGGAGGAAAGCGGCATCCGCGCCTTCCTCACTCAGCCGGTGTCCAGCCTCCGTGCTCTGGAAAACCTGCGCGAGGCCCGAAAGGAATTGCAAGGCGCGCTGCTGGGCGGGCTGTTTCCCATCGTGAGCTACAAAAACGCATGCTTCCTCAAAAAAGAGGTCACCGGCATGGAAATCGGCGATGATTTGCTTTCCGCTTATCAGGGGCTTGACCGGGAAGCCGGCGAGGCCATGGGGCGGCGGCAGTGCATGATCATGGCCCGGCAGATGCGGGACAGCGTGAACGGATTCTATATCATGACCCCGTTCCGCAGGGTGGAGCTGGTGAAGGGGATTATCAGCGATTTGAAATGCCTATGAAAATTGATGTTTCAGAGGCCTTGCGCTATTTGAGCGCGGCGAATGCCGACAGAGAAACCGCTTCCGCCGTGGAATCGACGGCGCGCGAATTGGAAGCGCGGCTGGTTCCGCGGTATGTATACAAAATCTTCACCGTGGAACAGACGGCTTGCGGCGTATCGCTGCCGGAGGCAGGACTGTCATTGCCGGGGAAACTGGCCGGACGGATGCTGCAATCCTGCGGTCAGGCCGCGCTGCTCTGCTGTACCTTAGGCGCGGAGTTTGACCGGCTGCTCCGTATGGCCCAGGCCCGGGACATGGCGAAGGCGGCCATGCTGAACGCCTGCGGCAGCGCGTATGTTGAGGCGGGCTGCGAAGAAGTGGAAAAAGAAATTGCAGCGCGGTATCCGCATTCTTATCTCACCGACCGGTTCAGTCCCGGCTACGGCGATTTGCCGCTGTCTGTCCAGCCGGATTTACTGAACGCGCTGAACGCGGAAAAACGCCTGGGCGTGACGCTGACGGATACCTGCCTCATGCTGCCCGCCAAGTCCGTCACCGCCATCATCGGCTTATCGGAAACGCCCCAGCCCGCGAGGATTCGGGGCTGCGGGTATTGCGCCTTGAAAGGAACCTGCGCATATCGGGAAAGGGGAACAAACTGTGGCTTTTGATATTACCAGGATCGTTCTATTGGACGGGGCCATGGGCACGATGCTGCAAAAGAGCGGCCTCAGGCCCGGCGAGATCCCGGAGCTGAAAAACCTGGAAAACCCCGAAATGATCGCCGCCGTGCACCGGGGGTATATCGCGGCGGGCAGTCAGGCGGTGTACGCCAACACCTTCGGGGCCAACCGCCGCAAGCTGCAAAAGACAGGCCGTTCTGTTTCGGAAGTGATCGCCGCAGGCGTGCGCCTGGCGAAGAAAGAAGCCGGGGATAAAGCGCTGGTGGGCCTGGACATCGGACCGCTGGGCGAGCTGTTGGAACCTCTGGGGACCTTGACCTTCGAAGACGCCTATGACCAGTTCGCCGAAATGATGGAGGCGGGCGAAGCGGCGGGGGCTGATCTGGTAGCCATCGAAACCATGACCGACCTGTACGAAACCAAGGCGGCTCTGTTGGCGGCGAAGGAACATACGAACCTGCCCGTGTTCGTCACCATGAGCTTTGACGCCACAGGCCGCACCTTCACCGGCTGCACCGTCGCCGCCATGGCCCACACTCTGGAGGGCCTTGGCGCGGACGCCATCGGCATCAACTGTTCCTTGGGGCCGGTGGAACTGCTGCCGCTGCTCAAGGAACTGCGAAGAAACACTTCTTTGCCGGTCATCGCCAAGCCCAACGCGGGCCTGCCCGACCCGACCGACGGACACTATGACCTCTCCCCCGCTGACTTCGCCTCCGCCATGGCGCTGATTATTCAGGCGGGCGCGGACATCGTGGGCGGCTGCTGCGGCACCGGACCGGATTATATCACCGCATTAAAGCGAATTCTTACAGAAAACAAGCGTGTTTCGGGCGGATACGAACCCCGAAGCCTGGTCTGTACGCCTACCGTTACCCTGCCCATTGACCGTGTGCGGGTGATCGGCGAGCGCATCAACCCCACGGGCAAGAAACGCTTCCAGCAGGCGCTGCTGGAAAATGACCTGGACTACATTGTGGACGTGGCGATTCAGCAGATCGACGCGGGCGCGGAGATCCTGGACGTGAACGTGGGCTTCCCCGGCGTGGATGAAGTGGCCATGCTGCCGCGCGTGGTCAAGGCTTTGCAGGCGGCGGTGGATGTGCCGCTGCAACTGGACTCCGCCAATCCCGCCGCGCTGGAAGCTGCGCTCCGTGTATACAACGGCAAGGCGGCAGTGAACTCCGTGAACGGCAAGGAAGAATCCCTTTCCACCGTGCTGCCGCTGGTGAAGAAGTACGGCGCGGCGGTGGTGGGTCTGACGCTGGATGAAAGCGGCATCCCCGACTCCGCCGAGAAGCGCTTCGCCATCGCAGAAAAGATCCTGAACCGCGCGCTTTCCCTGGGCATTCCCAAGGAGGACGTGTGGATCGACTGCCTCACCCTCACCGTGTCCGCCCAGCAGGAGCAGGCGGAGGAAACGCTCAAAGCCATTTCCATGGTGCGGAATCGGCTGGACCTGCAAACCGTTCTCGGCGTCAGCAACATTTCCTTTGGCCTGCCCAACCGCCTCCTCATGACGCAGACCTTTTTAATTCGTGCTCTGCACGCGGGCCTGACCCTGCCAATCGTGAACCCGAACCAACGGGAGATCATGGACGCTATCGCCGCGTACCGGGTGCTGAACGGTGAGGACGAGCAGAGCAAGGCATACGTAGCCCGCTTCACCAACGCCCAGCCGGAAGCAAAGCCGGTATCCGCCGCCTTTACCATGACCCTGGACGACGCCATCCTGCGGGGCCTGAAAACCGAAGCAGGACGAATCGCAAAGGAAGCGCTGAAAACGGAAGCGCCGCTTTCCCTGGTGGAACAGCATTTGATTCCCGCGCTGGATAAAGTGGGCACGGACTACGAAAAAGGCGTGGTGTTCCTGCCGCAGCTGCTTTCCGCTGCCCAGGCGGCGCAGGCGGTGTTCGAGGAAATCAAAACCGCTTTGGCAAACACCGGCGCGGAAACCGTCAGCAAGGGCAAAATCGTCATTGCCACCGTCCAGGGCGACATTCACGACATCGGCAAAAACATCGTGAAAACCGTGTTGGAAAACTACGGCTACACGGTCATTGACCTGGGCAAGGACGTGCCGCCGGAAACGGTGGTGCAGGCCACAAAAGAATACAATGCCCCGCTGGTGGGTCTCTCCGCCCTCATGACCACCACCCTCCCCGCCATGGAGGAAACTATCGCTCAATTGCGCCGCATGGACAATCCCCCCGCCGTGGTGGTGGGCGGGGCCGTGGTGACGGAAAGCTGGGCAACATCCGTCGGCGCGGATTACTACGCCAAGGACGCCCGCGCCGCCGTGGGCATCGCCAAAATCATTTTCGACAAATAAAGGAGGCAGAATCATGATCGCGCAATATCCCCCCATGGGCTGGAACAGCTGGGACTGCTACGGTGCGGCGGTCACGGAGGACACGGTAAAAGCCAACGCGGATTACATGGCGAAGCACTTGAAGAAATACGGCTGGGAATACGTGGTGGTGGACATTCAGTGGTATCAGCCCACCGCCTCCACCCACGCATACGAACCCTTTTCCGACGTGGTGATGGACGATTACGGGCGTCTGCTGCCCGCCGAAAACCGCTTCCCCAGCGCGGCGGACGGGCAGGGCTTCAAGCCGTTAGCGGATTACATTCACTCCCTCGGCCTGAAATTCGGCATCCACATCATGCGGGGTCTCCCTCGGATGGCGGCGCACGGGCATCTTCCCATTTGGAACAGCGATTCCCGCTGCGACCAGGCGGCGAACCCCAATTCTATCTGCGCCTGGAACCCGGACATGTACGGAACAAAGGCCGACCTGCCCGCTGCCCGCGCGTATTACGACAGCATTTTCAGGCTGTACGCGGCCTGGGGCGTGGACTACGTGAAGTGCGACGACATCGCCCGGGAATATCCCCACTGCCAGCGGGAAATCGAAATTCTTTCCGAAGCCTGCCGGAATTGCGGGCGGGACATTGTGCTGAGCCTCTCCCCCGGCCCCGCGCCCGTGGAGCAGGCGGAGCACCTGAAACGGTACGCCAACCTCTGGCGCATCACCGACGATTTCTGGGATGACTGGCGGTTGCTCAAGGCCATGTTCGAGCGGGCAGAAAAGTGGTGCGTTCATGCCGGGCCGGGCCATTGGCCGGATGCGGACATGCTGCCTGTCGGCGCGCTGCGGCAGTGCTACGGCAAGCCGGACTGGACGCATTTCACTCCGGCAGAGCAGCGCACGATGATGACCCTCTGGTGCATGATGCGCTCTCCGCTCATGATCGGCGGCGACCTGCCCAAGAACGATGAATTTACCTTGAAGCTGCTTACGAACGCCCCGCTGCTCGCCATCGAAAAGGAAAGCTGGTGCGGCCATCCGGTCTGTACATCTGAAACCTCCTGCTGCTGGCTCGCGCCGCGCAAGGACGGAAAGGGCTGCTACGCCGCAGTATTCAACCTGTCCGACCATGAACAGGTCGTCACCTTCCCCGCCGACGCCCTGGAAGCGGGCAGTAAAAGCGCCATTGAGCTATGGAGCGGTCAGCCCACCGGCCCCCTCTCCATCTTCCTCCCGCCCCACGACGCGGCGGTGTGGAAAATCACATATTGAGAAATAAAACCAGCCGGGAACAGGCAGATACGCCCTTTCCGCTCCCGGTTGGTTTTTTATTTCGTGGTTATCTCCTGACAGCGTCAGCCATTCCCGGTATAATAGTCAATCACGCGGATTTCGGGCTTGATTTGCAGAATGAAGGTTTTGCCGGAGCTGGCGTTATAGGGCGCTTCCACCTGGATATAGATCACGTCGTCCACCTTGATATAGCAAATGATATTCATACCTTTGTAATTGTTGCTTTCGCCTGGCTCCAATTGCTCTGTCAGGGCGTAACAGTAATTGATGATCTCTTCCTGCTGTTCCTGAGTCAGCACGTCGGAGATATTTTCCTCCGCTTCATAGTGCCCCATCACATCTTCCGCGTAGTAGGGATCGAAGCCGTTGCAAGCGCTCCAGCACCCGCTGACGCCGTCCACGGCGATACAGGCTTGCACATGGGGAGGATATTTGTCGTTTTTTCCCATCACGACATAATACTGCTTGCCCCTCGGCCCGGTTTCCTTACCCACCTTCCAGGCCAGGTTCAGGCTGTCCAGATCCACCCGGTAGTATAGGCCGCTGAGGATGCCCTTGGCGATTTCAATGGCTTCTTCCTCGGTTTTCACCGCATATTCGCTTGCCAGGGCTTCTTCCCAGCTTTGCTGTTCTTCATACACATAATATTCGTCGTCGGGGTTATCGACGTGCCAGATGTCGGGTACTTCGCCGTAAGCGCCGGTGCCGAAAGCGCAAATCAGCAGCAGAGAAGTCAGGACGGTAAAGGATACGGCCAGGGCCTTGACGCTCCTGCCGCCTCGGAGGATGCTGCCCACCCGGGTTTTCAGCTTGCGGCCCGTCATGCTCATGCCGGTGGCCAGCACGGGCAGGCCGGGGATAACGCGGCGGGTGACGGACTGGATCAGTGTGCCCGCGTACTGCTTCCGGCTGTCCTCGTCCATGCCGCGGGTCACACGGTCGTCGCAGAGAAGTTCCCTGTCCATGCGGCTCATGTCGGCTGCCGCCCACACAAGGGGATTGAACCAGTGAATCACACAGCAGAGCAGCGTTATTAACGTCCAGATATGGTCTTTCGCCTTGTAATGGCAGATTTCATGGGCCAGCATTTGTTTGGCCTGATCGAGATTCGCCGCCAGCGGCAGGGCGATATACGGGTGAATCACACCCACCAGGCACGCGCTGGACAGCGGGTCAACGAAATACACCGGCAGGGGCTTTACCTTTTCCCGCTCGCACAGGTCATGGTAATACGTCAGCAAATCCCCTTCCAGCGGGGCCATACGGTTCTTTTTCAGGTTCCTCCTGAACCGCACGTTTGCCAGGATGAACCATCCCGCCACAGCCAGCGCGCCGCCCGCGTACACCGCCATAACAATTTTGGGCCCTCGACCGTTAATGACATCCCAGCTCATTTGGGAAAAAACACGGTAGCCATCTTTGTAAAAGGCTTCTTTGACCGGAACACCTTCATTGACCATCCTGTTCAGGTTCCGATGCGCAACATCATCCAGAGCGTCCGACAGGCGGATTTTCACCTGCGCGGCAATGGGGCGGATGGCCATGGGCTGGTCGTTGTAAGGCGTCACGATTTCGTTGATCAGGGGATTGGGCAGGCTCAGCGGGCATAGGAGCCTAATTGTCACCAGCAGCCAGGCGAAGCAAATTGCTTTATTGCCCAATTGCTTTCGGAAGAATTTACGCACCGGGATCATCAGCAGAATGGCGATCCCGGCAATGATGGTCGCTTCGATCAGGTAATTGTAAATCACAGCGGTACGCATTCGTTTTCCCTCCTATTTCTTTCCGTTCTTCCGCATCATGTCCATCAGTTCGTCCATTTCCTTCAGCGATATTTCCCCGGAATCCACCAGATGGTTGATGAGCAGCGAGGCTTTCCCGGAAAACACGCGGCGCAGGAGTTTATTTGTCTGCTCTTTGGACGCTTCTTCCTGCGTGAGCAGCGGGGTGTAGGTCTTTACTTCGCCGCTTTCGTCCACCGCCACGGTGCCCTTTTCCTGCATCCGTTTGAGCAGGGTGATGACCGTGTGCCGCGTCCAGCCCGTGGACGGCTCCAACGCTTTCGTGATTTCGCTCATGGTGCGTGGCGCGCTGTCCCACAGCACCTCCATGATTTTCCATTCCGCCTCTGTGCAGCGATCAGGCATGGCTTTGCACTCCCTTCAAAAAATGTGGTAGACGTTTGTATACCATAAGTATACACTTGTCTACCATCTTTGTCAAGGGGTGGAATTGTAACAAATTTTCAGGCCGGTATCTGCCCACATAAAAAACCGCCGGGCAAACCGGCGGCAAACAATTATAAATCTTCTGTTTTATACTGGTCATATCCTTCGTAGCGGTAGCTTGCGTCGATACTGTGCATGAGGATCATCCGGTCATTCACCCGGTCTGTGAGGGCGGATTGCAGCAGCAGGCGGATTTCCGTATCCCGGACGGGGCTGCGCTCCATCGCGAGCAGGTAATCCTCCCGGTCGACCCGGCTCCAGTCTACCACCTGGCCCAGTTCCTTTTTCAGCATACAGTCCAGCCAGATGCGGGTGGCACGCCCGTTACCCTCTAAAAAAGGATGGGCAATGTTCATTTCCACATACTTGGCGATGATCTGTTCGTAGGTGGATTGGGGCATGGCGCTGATCTGCCGGAGCGCTTCATCCAGGTACAGCGCGGAGGCGAAGCGGAAGCTGCCCTTGGCGATATTCTGCTTCCGCGTTTCCCCGGCGAAATCGTAAACATCATCGAACAGCCAGCGGTGAATCGCCTGCAGCCCGGCGTAGGTGCCCACTTCAAAGGTGTCGATCACGTGTTCCTCAAACAGCCGCTTCGCTTTCGTTTTGCTGACGCGCTCCTCTTCGTGAAGAAAAGCAATGCCTGTCAGGCTCAGCTTGTTCGGCAGTTCCATGGCGTTACAGTTCTCCCAATTCTTCCTGATCCACCATGCGGATGCGGTACTTGTACAGCGCGGCGATGGCCTTGTCCTGGTCGGCCACCTTGAACACCATATACGCCCCACCGGTCTTGCCTCCGAGGAAAGCGTACATGTATTCCACGTTCACCTGGGCGTCGGCCAGCACGTTGAGCACCTTGCTGAGACCGCCGGGCACGTCGTCCATGGCTACGGCCAGGATATCGATGACGCTGTTGATGTATCCCGCGTCCTTCAAGACCGTGGTGGTCTAGTACACGTCGTCCACAATGATGCGTGCGATGCCGAAATCATTGCTTTCCGCCAGGGAGAAGGCCCGCATGTCGATGTTGTTCTGGGCCAGGACTTTGGTTACCTCGGCCAGAAAGCCGGGCTTATTTTCCAGGAATATTGAAATTTGTTTGACTGCCATGGTTGAACCTCCTTTTTTTGTGGGGGAAACCATTCTTTGGGGGCCAAAGAATGGTTTCCCCCACACCCCTTTCCAAGAAAGCCATAGAAGGCATAGAAGGGGCTGAATGGTTTTTTCACATAGATACAATTGTGAAATATGGTTGTTCCCCTCACGGTTTTCTCGGAAGGGGGTCTGGGGGAAAACGCTCTTTGACCTTCAAAGAGCGGTTTCCCCCAGAAGACTTATATCTTCCTCTTATCAATCACGCGAACCGCCTTGCCCTCGCTGCGGACGATGGACTTGGGGGCGACCAGGGACACCTTGGCGGTGAGGCCCAGCATGGAGCGGAGGCCGTCCACCAATGCCTTCTGGCGCTGGGCGATGTCGCCCATATTGTCGGTGAACATTTCGGGGGTCATTTCCACCTGCACATCGAGCGTGTCGGTGTGGTTCACGCGGTCCACGATGATCTGGTAGTTGGCGGGATAGCCCATGTTGAGCAGCACGGTTTCGATCTGGCTGGGGAACACGTTCACGCCGCGGATGATGAGCATGTCGTCGCTGCGGCCCCGGGGCTTGCTCATCTTCACGTGGGTGCGGCCGCAGGGGCACTTCTCCCGGCTCAGGACGCAAATATCCTTGGTGCGGTAGCGGAGCAGGGGGAAAGCGCGCTTGGTGATGGCGGTGAAAACCAGCTCGCCCTGGGTTCCGTCGGGGAGGACTTCGCCGGTCTTGGGGTCGATGATCTCGGCGATGAAGTGGTCTTCGTTGATGTGCATCCCGGTCTGGGCGGAGCACTCAAAGGCCACGCCGGGGCCGGACAGCTCGGTGAGGCCGTAAATATCAAAGGCCCGGATGCCCAGGGTCTTCTGGATGTCCTGGCGCATTTCCTCGCTCCAGGCTTCGGCTCCGAAAATGCCCGCTTTCAGGGGAATTTGCGCGGGGGTCAGGCCCATTTCCTTCATGGATTCGCCCAGATAGGCGGCGTAGGAGGGGGTGCAGCAGAGGATGGTGGCGTTCAGGTCGCGGATAAACATGATCTGCCGCTCGGTGTTGCCGGAGCTCATGGGGATGGTGAGGCACCCCACCTTATGGCTGCCGCCGTTCAGGCCGGGGCCGCCGGTGAACAGGCCGTAGCCGTAGCTGACCTGGCACACGTCCTCATTGGTGCCGCCCGCCGCCACGATGGCCCGGGCGCAGCAGTCCTCCCACAGGTCAATATCTTCTTTGGTGTAGAAGGCCACCACGCGCTTGCCGGTGGTGCCGGAGGTGGACTGGATGCGCACGCAGTCCTTCAGCGGCGCGCCCATCAGGCCGTAGGGATAAGCGTCCCGCAGGTCGGCCTTGCTCAGGAAGGGCAGCTTGTGCAGGTCCTCGGTGCCCTTGATGTCGGCGGGGGTCAGGCCCTTTTCCTCCATCTTTTTGCGGTAATAGGGCACGTTCTCCCACACGTGGCGCACCTGCTTCACCAGGCGCTCGTCCTGCAGGGCTTTGATTTCCTCCCTGCTGGCTGTTTCGATCTCCGGTTGAAAATAACGTTCCGCCATAAAAAACCTCCAATGAAAAAATATAATAATAATATAGAATACTCAGCTTTTTGTTCTAAGTTTTAAGCAAAACAGCTCGAAAACAGCTCGCTATATCAGGCTTGGAACTTAGAACTCTTTCCCGCCATCTCAGTTTTCTTCCTTTTCCGCCAGCCTGCCAATAACTTCTTTCATGGCTCCGCCTTTGGAGTTTTCCAGGATGTTGCGGCGCACGCGGCTGATGGTGGCGCTGCTGGCCCCGGTCTTTTCCTGAATCTCCATGTACACCTGCTCCTGCATCAGGGCGGCGGCCACGTCGTAGCGCTGCTCCATGCTGCGCAGTTCCGTGGGCGTGCACAGATCGTCAAAAAAACGGCAGCATTCGTCCAGGTCTTTGATCGCCAGAATCGCCTCGTACAGCGCCATGCTGCGCTCCTGCTTCATGTTCTTTGCCATGGTATGTACCCCTCCTTACAAGAAAAGGGATGAAACGGCTTTATCCTTCCTTCATTCCCCACAGGCATTTTAACACATTAAAGCATGCAAGTAAAGTTTTTTCTTTGTTCAATCGCAATTTATTTTGTGTTCACTGTGTTCTGTTTTTACAAATCCCTTGTTTTTTCCTCATGTTATGCTATGATGGGGAGCAGGAGGGATGCGTCATGTTTCGGGAGATAACGCGAAAGAAACAGCAGCTTGGGAACGGGGAATGTGTGCGGATACTGAAGGAAGAACTGCGGGGCGTGCTGAGCGTGGCGGGAGACGGCGGCTACCCCTACGGCCTGCCCATCAATCACTATTACAGCGAGGACGACGGCTGCCTGTACTTCCACAGCGGCAAAACCGGCCACAAAATCGACGCCATCAAACGCTGTGACAAGGCGTCCTTCTGCGTGTACGACCAGGGGTTCCGCAGGGAAGGGGAATGGGCGCTGAACATCAAAAGCGTAATCGTGTTCGGGCGGATCGAAATCATTGAAGAACGGGAAACCGTCTATGAGATTTCCCGGAAGCTGAGCCGGAAATTCACCCGGGACGAAGCCTACATCGAAAAGGAAATCGCCCGCTCAGGCCCCGGCACGCTCATGTTCCGCCTGGTGCCGGAGCACATGACGGGAAAACTGGTGAATGAATCCTGAGCCTGAAAAAACCCTTGCGTTTCCGGCGTTTCGGGGGTACAATAAAGCAGTATGAATGAATGGCTTTTTTTGTTGGAAACTGTCAGAAAATCCTGGCATGATCTGGGTGAACTCAGCCGCATTGTTTCCGCCGTATCGGGGGGCGCAGATTCGGTAGCCCTGCTTCATGCTCTTTCGGTGCTGGCCCGGACGGAAGGGATTCAACTGTCCGCGGCCCATGTGGATCACGGGATGCGGGAAACCTCCGGGCGGGACGCGGAATTTGTTATGAAGATGTGCGGGGAGTTAGGCGTTCCCTGTACGGTCTGTCACGTACAGGTGCGGGGAAAAAGCGAGGACGCGGCGCGGCGGGCGCGGTACGAAGCGCTCCGTGGAGCCTGCATGGAAAACGGCACGGTCATTCTGGCCCTGGCCCATCACCGGCGCGATCAGGCGGAAACCATGCTGCTGCGCCTGTTTCGGGGCAGCGGCAGCGGCGGATTAGGCGCGATGGAGGAGCGTTCCTGGCGCGGCTGGCCGGAAAGCGCGGGCTTGTTACTGTGGCGGCCGCTGCTGGATGTATCCCCCGAAATCCTCCGCGCCGCTCTGACAGAGCGGGGCATTCCCTGGATAGAGGACGAAACCAACGCCGCGGACGACTACCAGCGCAATTACCTGCGCCATCATATTCTGCCCGCCATCGCCGCCCGCTTTCCCCAGGCAGAGGAAGCCATGGGCCGGGCGGCGCGCATCCTGGCGGAGGAAGACCAGTATTTCCGCCGCGAGGCCAGGTTGTTTCTTTCCGGCGATGGCAACGCCTGTCTGTATGACCCCTGCCGCTGGGTGAAGTATGTGCCCTTGCAGCGGCTGCATCCGGCGCTGCGTCGCTACGTCTTGCGCATGGCCTGTCCGGTAAAGCTGGACTGGGAAACCACCGAACGGCTGATGGCGCTTTCCCCCGGCAGGAAAATGAATCTGCCGGAGGGGTGGTGGGCCTCCTGCACACAGGAGCATCTGCATTTCCTGCCGCCCAAAGGAAAAGAAATCCCGCCTGCCCTGCCCATGCCCGGCACGCTGATCGCCCAGCCAAGACAAGGCGAAACTGGCGACGGCAAACGCTGCCAGGCGATGCCCCGAAGCGTGTTTGACCGGTGCGCGCTCCGCTTCTGGCAACCGGGCGACGAGATTCATCCTTTGGGCGCTCCCGGAACCAAATCCATGCAGGACTATTTCGTGGACAAAAAAGTGCCCCAGCCCTTCCGCCGCTATGTGCCGCTGCTGTGCATCGGGAACCGGGCGGTCTGGGCTATCGGCGTCGGTCCTGGCGAGGAGGCGCGCGTCAAGCCCGGAGACGACGCGCTGATGCTGCGGTACGAAGGCTTTCTGCCTGGCGACGCGCCGGAGCAAGACCCTGAAACAGAAGAAGAATAGAAAGGAAGGAACGTATGGATACCAACGCCGTCATCTATCAGGACTTGGATCGCATTCTCGTCACGCGGGAAGATATCGCCAAGGCGGTAAAGGAACTGGGGCAGAAGCTGACCGAAAAATTCCGGGGCATGGACGCCCCGGTGTTCGTGTGCATCCTGAAAGGGGCCAGCGTATTCTTCACCGACCTCATCCGGGAAATCGACCTGCCCCTGACCACGGACTTCATGGTGGTGTCCAGCTACGGCAGCAGCACCAAGACCACGGGTGTGGTCAAGATCGTGAAGGACCTGGACAAGCCGGTGGTCGGGAAGCACGTGGTGCTGGTGGAGGACATCGTGGACAGCGGCATGACGCTGCATTACCTCAAGCGGGTGTTCGCCAACCGCGAGGCCGCTTCCGTATCCATCGTGACGCTGCTGGATAAGCCCGCGCGCCGCCGGGTGGAGCTGACGGTGGACCACTCCTGCTTCAACATCCCGGACGCTTTCGTGGTGGGCTACGGCCTGGACTATGATGAAAAATACCGCAACCTGCCGGACATCGGCGTGCTGCATCCCCGCATCTACAGCGGCGAAGAAAAATGATTGTCAAATGCTGATGGTATATGCTATAATATATCGTTATCCCGATTTTGCTTAGGAGGATTCTGTTTTGCGTAAAGTGTCTCGCGGCCTGATCGGCTATATCGCCATGATCGCGGCGTTCATCTTCCTGATCGTGCTTTTGTCCGGGGGCGTGAATACGGTAGACCGCCGCATCGAGTATCCCCAGCTGCTGAAGCTGATCGATCAGGGCAAGATAGACAGGGTGTCCATCCGGAACATTTCCCTGGTGGGCCGCTATAAGGACAGCAAGGTGTCCCTTTCGGACTACCCCAGCCGCGCTTATGATTTTGAAACCACCATCGGCCCGGATTTTTATGACACTGTGCTGACCATGGCCGCCAACAAAGCGGGCGTGAGCGTGGACACCATTTCGGTCAAGGACCTCGGATTTGAAATCGAATACCTGGCCCCCATCTCCACGCCCTGGTACATCGAAATGCTGCCGTACATGATCCCGATTGTGCTGCTGATGGTGATGTGGTGGTACATCATGCGCCAGCAGACCGGCGGCGGCGGACGGGTGATGAACTTCGGCAAGTCCCGCGCGGCGATGGTCGATCCCAGCAAGAACAAGGTCACCTTTGCCGACGTGGCCGGAGCGGACGAAGAGAAGGAAGAGCTGCGCGAAATCGTGGACTTCCTGAAAAACCCAAAACACTATTCCGACCTGGGCGCGCGCATTCCCAAGGGCGTGCTTCTGGTCGGCCCTCCCGGCACGGGCAAAACGCTTTTGGCGAAGGCCGTGGCCGGGGAAGCGAACGTGCCCTTTTTCTCCATTTCCGGTTCTGACTTTGTGGAAATGTTCGTTGGCGTAGGCGCTTCCCGCGTGCGCGATTTGTTCGAGCAGGCCAAGCGCAACAGCCCGAGCATCGTGTTCATCGACGAAATCGACGCCGTGGGCCGCCACCGCGGGGCAGGTCTGGGCGGCGGTCATGACGAGCGCGAGCAGACTTTGAACCAGCTGCTGGTGGAAATGGACGGCTTCACCGCCAACGAAGGCGTGATCGTGATGGCCGCCACCAACCGGCGCGACATCCTGGACCCCGCGCTGCTGCGTCCCGGACGGTTTGACCGCCAGGTGACGGTGAACTATCCCGATGTAAACGGACGCATCGCCATCCTGAAAGTGCATTCCAAGGGCAAGCCCCTGGGGCCGGACGTGGACCTGGAGAACATCGCCAAGCGCACGCCCTACGCCACCGGCGCTGATCTGGAAAACATCATGAACGAAGGCGCCATCCAGGCCGCCCGCGAAAAGCAGACCACCATCACCCAGACCCACCTGATCGAGGCTGTGGAGCGCATCCAGATGGGTCCCGAGAAACGCAGCCACAAGGTGCTGGAGGAAGACCGCCGCATCACGGCCTACCACGAAGCGGGCCACGCCATCGTGGGCCATTACCTGCCTCTGTGCGACGATGTGCATATGATCACCGTGGTGCCCCGCGGCCAGGCCGCCGGCATGACGCTGAGCCTGCCTGAAAAGGAATTCGACCATCAGGGCAAGAAGCGCCTGCTCCAGGAAATCACTATGATGCTGGGCGGACGCGCCGCCGAAAGCCTGACGCAGGACGACATCTGCACCGGCGCGGTGAGCGACCTGAAGCGCGCCACCGAAGTGGCCCGCGGCATGGTGACCCGCTTCGGCATGAGCGACAAGATCGGCACCGTGTACCTGAGCAACGACCAGGAAGTGTTCGTGGGCATGGAATTCGGCCAGACCCGGGATTACAGCGAGGAAACCGCCGCCCTGATCGACGCCGAGGTTCGCGCCATCCTGACGAAGTGCTACGCCGATTCCCAGGCGATTCTTCGGGAGCACATTGACCAGCTCCGCGGTCTGGGCGAACTGCTCATTGATAAAGAAACCGTGACCCGAGAAGATTTCCTGCGCTTTATCAACAAAGCCGATAAACAGGAGGAAGCGCCTTCCGAAGCGCCCGCCCTGAATACCGCCGACGGAGACATACAGTCATGAGGCGTCCTGATTTGCACCTCCACACCACCGCGTCCGATGGCCAATACGAGGTTTGGCAGGTCGCCCGGATGGCGCAGCGGGCGGACGTGACGCTTTTCGCCGTCACCGATCACGACACGATGGCCGCCCTGCCCGAAGCCGCCGATGCGGCTTACGAGCGGGGCCTTGCCTTCCTGCCCGGCGTAGAGATCAGCGCCGCAGTGGAAGAATCGAACGTGCACGTTTTGGGCTATGGGGTGAACCCCGACGACCCTGTGCTGACCGCGTTTTTCCAGCGCATGCGCGCCGACAGGATCATACGTATCGCGCGGATGGGCGAAAAACTGGCGGACATGGGCATCGTCCTTCCGATGGAAGAAATATTCAATTCCGCCGGAGACAGCGTCGGCCGTCCGCATCTGGCCCGCGCGATGGTGAAGCGCGGCTACGCGGGCGATACGGGAGAAGCGTTCCATCTGTACCTGAAACGGGGACGCCCCGCCTATGTGAAGCGGAATCTGCCCACCGCAGCCGAAGCGATCGCCCTGCTGAAGGAGCGCGGCGCGGTGCCGGTGGTGGCCCATCCGGGAGAAATCCGCCTGCCGATGGAGCGCATTATTCAATTACTGGACGAATGGAAGAAAGCCGGGCTGAAAGGTTTGGAAGTGTATCATCCGGCCAACCGCGGCCATTACGCGGAATGGGACCGTCTGGCCCGGCAGCGCGGCCTGCTCGTGACCGGCGGCAGCGATTTCCACGGCGACGGGGCCAATCATGGCAGCCTCGGCGAAACCATTCCCGAATGGCCCACGGCGCTGAGCGACGCCTGGGCATTGTACCGGACCGTGAAAAACCATTGAGGAGCTTCCTATGAATTTCCAACAGGGTTACCGCCCGCCGCAGCCACCCAAGCCGAAAAAGAAAAAATGGCCCGTCGTGCTGCTGGTTCTTGTCATCGTTGCCGCGCTGGGCGGGAGCGGGTATTACGCTTACACCGCAGCGCAGCGCGCCCGGGAGGAACGGGCTCGGATACAGGCTTTGTCGGACGCCGTTTCGCGGTATGACGACACCTACCTGCCCGGCATTTACGTGGACGGCATTTCCCTGGGCGGCATGACGGCGCAGGAAGGCATCGACGCGGTGCTGGCCCAGATCAAGGAGCGTCAGACGAGCTGGAGCCTGGGGCTGACCTACCGAAGCCACCTCTTCTATACGTTGCATTACTCCGACTTCGGGGTGTCCACCGACGTGGGCAGCGTGTACGCGCTGCTGGAGCCCCTTTACAAAAGAGGCAAGGTGGGCACGCTGGAGGAGCGCAAGGCCGAAATGGACGAAGTGGCGCAGAATCCCGTCCACGCCTTCACCACCGAAAGCGAAATGACCGACGAGCGGCTGGACTCCATCCTCAGCCAGATACAGGCGGAATTGACGACTGCGCCGCAGGACGCTTACCTGGCTTATTTTGATCCCGACAAGAGCGACCCCTTCGTCATCCAGCCCGAGCAGCCCGGCACAACCCTGGACGTTGCTCCCTACAAGGAACAGATCCTTGAGCGCGCCGCCGAGGGAAAAGGCGGCAATCTGGAATTCGTGACCACGACAGTGCCCGCCAATGTGACCGCCGAGGATATCCGCGCCACAGTGTCGCTTCGCAGCATGGCCACCACGCCCATCTCCTCCGCCTCCACCGAGGACAGAAACAGCAACATCCGCAACGCCTTTTCATTCCTGAACGGCAAGACCGTCGGCCCCGGCGAGCGCCTGAGCTTCAACAAAGTGACGAAAGACCGCACGCTGAAAAATGGCTACAAATACGCCATCGAATACGTGCTGGGCATGGAGGAGCTGGGTATCGGCGGCGGCGTATGCCAGGCCAGCACCACCATGTACTTGGCCGCGCTTCTGGCCGATCTGCAGATCATCGACCGCATTTCCCATTCCGATCCTGTCTCCTACACCACCTTCGGCCAGGACGCCACCGTGGTGTACGGGCGGCATGACCTGGTGTTCAAAAACACGCTGAACGGCACCATCTACATCACCGCAAAAGTGGTGGAAAAGAGAAAGAACACCTATGAATGCCAGGTATGCATTTACGGCCCCAAGCTGGAGGACGGCGTCAGCTACACCCTCCGCACCGAGACCGTGGAAACCCTGCCCGCGCCGCTGACCGAAACGTACCAGAAGGATACCAATCATACCTACGTCACTTATAAGGACGAGGAACCCTATCAGGTGCGCAAAGCCCGCGACGGCTTCATCAATGAAACCTACCTGCAGAAATGGAAGGACGGCCAGCTGATCGAGGAAAAGTTCGTCAGCCGCGATACCTGCAAAGCCCGCGGCGCGGTCTACGCCGTCGGCACCCTGAACCGGGAAGAATAAAGAGCTATGCATAACAATGCCCCCTGCTTTCGGAAGAAAACAGGGGGTTGTTATATATATTAAGGGTAACTGTTCAGATGATATATTAACTCAGTAACGAGAACGAAGCAGGGGGCCTGTTCGGCCCCCTAAACCCCTGAACCAAAGGACTTCGTCCTCTGGACTTCAATAGCGGAAATACAAGTCAGGAAAAAGAAGCTTTGTTCCCGCTGATACTTGAGAATGAAAGACAAACTCATGTCGTCAAGCTTCTGGCCCGGCGGCGAAGCCACCTTCCCGGACGCTTTCGCGTCCAGGAAAAGCCGGGGAATAATCCCAGGGGAAAGCGAGCTTTCCCCTGGGATTTTCCCGGCTTTTCTGGGCCAGAAGCCCCTAACTTCCGTAACCCCGGGTCGACTGGCGAAAATTGTTTTCTTTACCCGACCAGGTTATTTCGCCTATTGGGATGCAAGGGATTTCATCCTTTGCCGCGGGGACGAACCGCCGATGACCGCCTGTGGCGGAAATCTCATCGGCGGTGAGATCAGCCGAAACAAACAATATCCGAAGGATTTGCGCCGATTGAGGCTGCGGAATTGGGGCCGCGGAGGCCCCAGCGTTACCTTGTCAATGTATCATAAATTATTTAACGATTGACAATCCCGTCATCGTCACTGCACCCTATAAATGGCGATAGTCAGCGCGCCGTCCTGAGCGGAAGCGTCAATGCGGATGGGGAAAGGATAATCGTTGCGGAAGCGGAAGTTCAGCGTGCTGTTGCCGACCGCTGCGTCCACGCCGATGGGCAGATAGCTTGCGCCGTTGTCGCCGTGCGCGCGGCGCTGGAGCACGGTCAGGCCCGGCAGCTGCAGCACCACGTTGTACAGCGTGGAGCTCACCTGACAGGTGCCGCCGCCGTAGCCCAGGTTCAGCCCGCCTTCTGCCAGCACGCCTGCGGGCAGATAGCCGCTCGCGGCGCTGTAGGGGCCCATATCGCGGTTGAAGTTCAGCTCCGTTCCGGCGTAAATCGGAAACACGTTCATTTTCTGGCAGGCTACGTTGATGTTGTTGATACGGTTCAGGTTGCTTTCATCCGTCGTGATTTTGTAGAAGGATGTGTAGGAAGCGATCGGCGCGTCGGTGCCGGCGGTTTCGGCAATGTCGTACACGCAGATCACGTCGCCCAGCAGCCTGGAGTCAATGTATCCGTACTGCCGGTGATAGATCACCTTGCCGTAGCCTTCCTCAAACCCGATCAGGCTCACCCTCGCTCCATGGTGCAGGGTGATGAGCGCTTCTCCACCGCCCGGCGCGCTCCACACCGGCGCGTCCTGAGCGTCGATCGTGACCAGATACTGGTTGAAGTCCACGCCGTAAGGCGGCGTCGTCATCGGGTCGATGGTCTTGGGGTTTTCCAGACACACGCGCTTCACATAGCCCGTTTTATGGTCGGCTTCATAGGTGACCAGGGCAAAGGAAGGGTTCAGCGCATGCACGACCACGCGCACATTCTCGGGCACAATGCCGATCTGGTTCACGCCGTTGGTGGTTTCCCAATCGGAAAAAATCTTGCAGGCCAGCCGCGTGCGGGCGTAATATAGCCGCACAGAGGTATCGGGTTGATTCTCCGCGAAGCAAAAAGCCCCGGAAAGGGGCAGCAGCAAGGCCGCTAACAGCAGGGCCAGGATGCGTTTCATGTTTCGCTCGTCTCCTTATAAATCGCCACGAACAGCGCCAGGTCATGGGTGGACGCGTCGATGCGGATGGGGAAATCATAATCGTTGCGGAAAATAAAGTTCTGGGTGTTAGTGCCGGAAGCGGCGTCCATCCCGTGGGGAAGATAGGACGCGGCGTTGGCGCCGTGGGGATTGCGGCGGGTAACCGTGATACCGGGCAACTGCATGAGGGAATCCCACAGGGTGGAGCTCACCTGGCAGGAGCCGCCGCCATATCCCATCTTGGTTTCGCCGTCCTTGAGCACCGGGGCCAGGCGATAGCCGTTAGCCGCGCTGAAGGGGCTGACCACGTTGTTGAAGTTCATGCTTTCGCCGGGCTGCAGCACCTTGCTGATCAGCTCGCAGCAGCGGGCCAGATTCACGATGCGGTCGGGATTGTTATTGTAAAAGGAAGTGAACACCGAAATGGGTGTCTCGCTGTCCGCCGTTTCCACATCGTCCGCAACGGGCAGCAGCTCGGCCAGATCATTGGTGTCGATGTAGCCGTATACCCGCTTGTGGATCACTTTGGCCCAGCCTTCCTCAATGCCGCAGATGGACACGCGCGCGCCTTCGGTGAGCGTGGAAAGGGTTTCGCTGTCAACGCTCTTTTCAGCCTTCACTTCCACGTCGCGGTCGATTTCGACATAGTATTCCTGGGGCGTGATCGGATAATCCGGCACGACGCCGTGATTGGGGTTGTCCGTCACATCGATGCGGTGGCGCAGCACATAGCCCACGCCGGAGCCAACCTTGATGCCCACCCAGCCGGGGGTGATTTCCACGATTTCGATTTTGTTTCCGGGGCTCATGGTCCTGATGACTTTGCTCTCGGAATCCATTTTTTCATATACGTTGGTATAGCTGCTTGCGAAGCGGCGGGTAATGATGCCATAGTAAATCGTGCTGACCGCCTTTTTCTTTTCAGCCGCTTGCGCGGAAGAAACCAGCAGCATCAGCGCCAAAGCGAACAGTAAAACCCGTTTGAATTTCACGATTAAAAACCTCCGTGTGTTTCCTCTGTGACGGCTTGTCCCGCTTACGCCGAATAAGCCACTTCATAGTATACCACGAAAAATGAAAATGGCAAATCTGTTCAGGAAAATTTTACAATTCAGTCATGCCCAAGTTTCCCCGACAGTGATGCTCCGTGCAATGGTCGTGACCGCATCATCGAAATAATGATGGCGTCCGATACGTTTTATCATCCATATCTCATTCACCTGCAGAGAGCAAACGAAACCGCCGCGTTCCAAAGGAAATGGAACACGGCGCTTCATTTTTTCATTTAATCAGTATCCAAGCAACGCAGGCAGGAAAGCGGTCAGGGCGGGCCATACGCTGATGGCGATGAGGACGATCACATTGCACAGCACATACGGAGCCGCGCCTTTGAAGATGTCGATGATAGGCATCCGGTTGATTTTATTGCAGGCGTTCAGGCACATGCCGACCGGCGGGGTGACCAGGCCGATAGCCAGGCCGGTGATCATCATGGCACCGAACTGCAAGGGCGAGAAGCCGTAGTGCTGCATCACGGGCAGCATGATGGGGGTCAGCAGCAGGATGGCGGGGCTAACGTCGATGAAAGTGCCGATGATCAAAATCAGCACGTCGAACATCAGAGCGATGCCGATGCGGGACACGTTCATGCTCATAAAGAAATTCGCCACGATGTCCGGCACTTTCTGGATGGTCAGAATCCAGGTGAAGATTTGCGTAAAGCCAATGATGATCATGACGGAGGAAGAGGAAATCAGCGTCTTTTTCAGCGCGTTCCAAACGTTCTTCCATTTCAGCTCCCGATAGAGGAAGAAGCCCACCAGCATACTGTACAGCACGGCCACGCCAGCACTTTCGCTGGCGGTGCAGACGCCGCCGGATACGCAGACGATAATGAAAACAGGCATGAGCAGGGCGGGAATGCCGGCGTACATGGCTTTCCAGAAGCGCTTGGCGGAGAAGGGTTCCCGGGCCGGATGCCAGCCATGCTTATGGCTGAACCAGAACACCAGCACCAGCTGGGTCAGGCCGATCAGAATGCCCGGCACAGCGCCTGCCATGAACAGCGCGCCGATGGACGCGCCGGACACCATGGCGTACACCACCATGGGTGTTGACGGCGGAATGATCATGCCCATGGTGGAGGACGCCACTGTAATGCCCGCGGAAGCGGACTTGGGATAGCCCTTCTCTTCCATGGCGGGAATCAGGATGCTGCCCAGGGCGGAGGTGTCCGCCACGGAGGAGCCGGAAATGCCACCGAAGATCATGGAGGCGACAATGTTCACTTCGCCCAGGCCGCCGTGGATGGGCCGCAGAATTTCCATGCAGAAGTTAATAATACGCTTGGTGATGCCGCCGGTGTTCATCAGTTCACCCGCCAGCATGAACAGGGGCATGGCGATCATCAATTCGCTGTATACGCCATTCCAGATGCGCTGGGGCATCATGCTCAGGAACATGGGCTTGGCCGCGGACAGATAGGTGATGCAGCTCGCGCCGATGGAGAAGGCCAGCGGCACGCCGACGGCGGCGAACACGATGAGGCCGATCAATAAGAAAACGATTGCCATTTGCTGTCTCCTCCTTAATCGTGTATTTCTTCCAGCGCTTTTTCCTGCGTCTCAAAGGCGGACTTCGGGGCGCGGATGGTCTGGACGATTTTGATGATGATGCACAAGGCGCAGATCACGCCGCAGACCGGCATGATGCCGTACATAAAGGACATGGGGATTTCCATGCCCTGGCTGATCTGCTTGCCCATCTTGACCGTGTACTGCCAGGAATAATAAACGAACAGGCAGTCCACCACCAGCATGACCAGGCTGTTGAACACGCTGATCCAGCGCTTGAGGCCGGGCTTGAATTTATCGTAGAGGATATTAATGCTCACATGCTCGTTTTTCAGCACGTTCAGGCCCAGGCCCCAGAAGGTGGTGAAGGCGAACAGGGTCACGTTGAATTCCGACACCGATTTCCAGCTCAGAGAAAAGCAGTAGCGCATGATGACCGTGAAGATCACCAGCACGGCCAGCAGGCCCATGGCCGCCGCGCCAACGCCGAAATATATCTTTTCGGCAATGGAGCCGATTTTCTTCATGAATCAGGTCCCCTTTCTTCGGAAAAGCGGGTCAGGGCGGAAGCCCCAACCCGCTTGATGCAGTGCGTTGTAAGGGATTATTTGGCGGCAGCGACGATGGCCAGCATCTCGTCCATTTCTTCCTGGGTGCAGATGCCTTCGTCGATCATCTGCTGATACACGCCCTGGCAGGCATCCTGGAAGGCTTTCAGCTCGTCGTCGGTGGGCACGTACACTTCCGCGCCGCTGTCGATGATGGCCTGCTTGGCCGCTTCGCTGTTCTCGTCGATCAGCTGGTCGTTGTATTCGCCCATTTCGGTGGCGCATTCGGAGATGATCGTGCGGAATTCTTCGGGCAGGCTGTTCCACCAGTCGGCGTTGACGTAGAAGGGATCGGGATGGAACTGGTAGTTCACCTGGGTGAAGTATTTCTGCACTTCATAGAACTTCATGCCCAGCACGTTGACCCAGGGGTTTTCCTGGCCGTCGGCGATGCCGGTCTTGAGGCCCATGTACAGGTCGGCATAAGGCACGGTGGTGGTTGTGGCCCCCATGGCGATGAAGGTCATGTCAATGGTCTTCATGCCGTTGGTGCGCATTTTCAGGCCCTGCAGGTCTTCGGGCTTGGTGATGGGATGCTTGTTGTTGGAGAACTGGCGGTAGCCGCCGGCGTCGCAGAGGTTGATGATCACGGTGCCGGTGGTTTCTTCGGCTTCCGCGCACACCTTCTTGGCCAGGTCGCTGTGCAGCAGGGCGGTCACTTCGGCGCGGGTGTTGGTGAGGAAGGGAGCGGTGAACATCAGCAGCCGGGGGCTGAAGTCAAACTGGCCGCCGCGCATGCCCTGGGTTACGCCCTGGACGACCTGCTCCAACATTTCCTTTTCGGTGCCCAGCTGGCCGTTGCCGAACACGGTCACGGTCACATGGCCGTGGGTCTTTTCCGCCACGTCAGCGGCGAATTTTTCCATGGATACATAGCGGGGATTGCCTTCGGGCTGGGCGTGGCCCACCATCATTTCAAAGTTGCCAAGATTCGCATAGGGATCGTCATCGGCCAGCGCAGCGGCGCAGGAAAGCACCAGCACCGCAGCCAGGACAGCAGCCAACAGTTTCTTCATGGAAGAGAACCTCCTTCATCATTACACGCTTTATCTCGCGTTTCTTGTATACATCATATCACAGCTTTTATCCCTTTTCAAGTCCTTTTTTGCTTTTTCTTTTGTATTTTATCATGCCAATTTATACAAATGCACAGTATGCAGTTAAATTCTTTTCAAACTTGTATACATATAACTTGACTTTTCCATCTTGTTCCGGTAGAATAAAGAAAAAGCATTAGGATCAGGAGGCGTTTTCATCCATGAGTGAAACGGCTGCTTTGGATCATGAACAGCAGTACCGGCTGCTGGAAAACGAAATCCTTCATTTTCAATGGAAGCCTGGGGAGATCATCAGCGAAAACTATTTATGCCAGCGTTTTTCCCTGTCCCGAACCCCTGTGCGCAGTTTATTGCAGCGCCTGCGGGAAAACGGGCTGGTGCAGATTGAGGCGAAGCGGGGCAGCCTGGTGACGAAGCTGAGTCTGGATACCATCAACCAGCTGATCTATGAGCGCGTGGCCGTGGAAAGCATGGTGCTGCGGGACTATATTGCGGTGCGCACGCCTACGGACGTGGAAAAGGTCCGGTATTTATACGCTCAGATGGAAAAAGCCGCCGCTGACTATGGCACAGATGATTTTCAAATTGATTCGTTTCTCCGGGCTGACTTGGGCATGCACAGTGAATGGTTTCGCCGGATGAATCTGTCTTTTTTATGGAAGCGGCTTTCCAGCCCCCAGTCCAGCTACACCCGCTTCTGTATGCTCGACATCCTGGCGGGCGGCAACGTGCCGGATGTAATGGAAGAGCACGCTTCCATATTGCGCCTGATTGAAAACGGGGACGCCTCTCAGATCGAGCCGCTGCTGAAAAGGCACCTGTACGGCGGCGTGCGGCGGTTGGGTCCACACTTGTATACGACCTATGCTTCTTATTTCGAGCCGCTTGGAGATGAAAAGCCATGAGGAAAGGAAAAAGGAATATCTTTGAAACCACCCTCCGCCTCTGTTATCCCGTGGCGAAATATATGGGTATATTGCTGACTGCGCTGAACCTGCACCGTTTGCCTGAACAGGTTGAAGCGCTGCCGGGTTTCACTGTTCCCCGCTGGGCGCTGATGCTGTGGGTGTTCCTGCTCATGGCGCTTGGATACATGGCTGATAAGCGCCTGCGTAAAGAACAGCAGAAGGACGGAGAAACACAGGCAAGTCCGGGGATGAACGCGCTTTCTTTTCTCGCGCTGGCAGACCCGGGCTTTCTTCTTCTGGACGCCGCCGCCATCGCCCATCTGTATTATTGCTGGTTTCAGGGCGGCTCCGCGCAGGTTCCGTGGCTGCTGACTGCTGTAATGGCCATTGGCTGTGTGCTGTGGATATACGGTTGCATATTGCCTGCTGTTCCGTTTGGCAGCATATGGGGCATACGTACAGAAAAATCGCTTCATTCCCAGGCAGACTGGCAGGTGCTCCATAATAGGTATGCCGACATTTTCAGAATCATCGGCGTGTCTTTTTTGATGATCGGTTCTTTTATGTAAGCATTTTTCATTTCAGTACCAAAAAAGGAACCGCCCCTATTTGAAGCAGTTCCTCAAGTATCCGGAAAACAAAGGTATAAGGCCTGATGGCAGCGGTTATTTCACGATCTTTCTGGCAACCCATACGATCAGGCAGGAACCCGCGATGGCGAGAAGGATGCTGGAAAGCCAGCCCCCGCCGCCTATTCCGAGAAGGTCTCCCAGGAATCCGCCGACGAGACCGCCGACAATACCGAGCAGCGCGTTCTGGAAAAAGCTTTTTGGATTGCCATTCATGATCCTGTTGGCTACCGCTCCGGACAGAGCCCCGATAATCAGTGATGCTAACAGATGAAGCAGCATTTCATTTCACTCCTTTGTGTTTTCAGCAGTCCGGCAAACGCCTTTCCACGAAAGAATTATAAGGGGGAGGGGCGTTTTTGTCAATTATTCCACCTGGGCCTCGACCACCATAGCCGTCTTTTCCTGCGCTTTGTTCACAAAATCATTGACTGCGGTGTTGATATCCGGGCCGCGGAAGGAATACCGGGTGCCCAGGAAGAGCCCTACGAACAGCAGGATCAGAGAGAAG
This sequence comes from Clostridia bacterium, assembly GCA_017509065.1. The sequence continues at coordinate 20,169 of JAFWQM010000211.1, read as the reverse complement.
GGCCAGACCAGAACCGTCAGAAGAATCATCACGGTGATGGGCATGGACACCATCTCATTGCCTTTGCGGTTGATGACGAACTGGTTTTTGTTGCCAAGGGCGAACATCTTCCTGATCCAGGCTCCCAGTTTGGACAGGCTCCCCTTCCCATTGCGGACAGATGGCCGGGTCTCATCGACCTTTTCCTTGGTGGTAAATTCGGGAACGTCGTTCACCTTTCCTTCGCTTTCCAGCAGCACCAGCGCGTCCAGCATGTCCCAATCGCTGGCTTCCAGGGCGGTTTTCGCTTCTTCGTAGGTGACGCTGGCCTTGGTCCGCAGGTTTTCTACCATTTCATAATGATCCATTTTTATTTCCTCCTTGGCGTTGAAGCCTGTTTCTTTTCTGTGCTTCCCCGGGAGAAGTTTTTCTGCTCTCCCTTGGAACGGTTACAGAATAAACCCGGAAAATGAAAACACCAGGAGGAAAATGATTAGAAAAACATGAGAATATGAGAAGTAAACTCTCATGCATGGAGGAAATCGGAAAAACCGCCCCGAAAAATATTTTCAGGTTTTTGTAAGATTTTCTTCTGACCTGCGTCAAACAGAGTGAAAGGAGGGAGCAAACCGATGGAAAGCAATTCGTTTGATCAGATCTATCAAACTTACTTTGACCCGGTATATCGTTATGCGCTCTCCCTTTCACGGGATCCCCATGCCGCCCAAGAAATCACCCAGGAAACCTTTTTCAAAGCGCTGCGATCATTGGATCAGTTTCGCGGAGACAGCAGTTTGAAAAGCTGGCTGTGCGCGATTGCCAGAAATCTATGGCTCTCTGAGCGGCGGAAGAAAAAGGCGCAGCCAATTGACGAGGCAGCGATTCTTCCCGATCCCGCCATAGGCCCGGAAGAATCCATCATGCGTCAGGATGAAAGCATGCGCATCTATCGGCTGCTTCACCGTCTGGATGAGCCATACAGGGAGGTTTTCACCTTACGGACTTTGGGACAGCTTAGTTTCCGGGACATTGGGGAACTGTTCGGCAAATCTGAGAATTGGGCCTGCGTGGTTTATCACCGTGCCCGTGCCAGGATCAAAGAAGAAATGGAGGTGCAGCCATGAAACTGCCTTGCGCTGTTGTCAGAGATCTTCTTCCCCTGTATGCGGAGAAGATTACGGAAGACGAAACGACAAAAATGGTTGAAGAACATCTGGAAGGATGCGCGGAATGCCGTCAGAAACTGGCTGAAATTGAAACAAAAACCGTTTCTCCCGTCGAATCCGAAAAACCGCTCATGGCTTTGAAGAGGCAAATACGAAAGCGCCGTTGGTATGCTGCCATTCTTGCTGCTTTGATTGTTTTTGTCGGACTGTATACATACTTCTGTCATGCTGCGAGCATGAAATTTGTCCCATGGCAGGAAGGCCTGATTGAAGTATCCCGCGTCGAAACCATCCATCCTGCGGATGGGGAGGCCGCCGATGGACTTTTTTCAGAAGCCGATGAAGCTGAACCCACGCCGACAGCAGTCCCTGCTTCTGATGAATATACCGGTGAAGCGCTGATTTTGAATGTAAGCAGTATTATCAACGGGTTCCATGAACATGTGATTGTTGAGGATGACGGCACAACAACCGTCGTCATGCAGGCAGTCAGCACGAATCAAGGCTCCGGTCGTCAGGCACAGTCATATTACGAACTGACCTACTATCCTGTGCCTGATCGACTGATCTATGGATTTGAACAGCCGCAGAAACTGCTGTGGGGAACCCCTCTGAACGGCGGGGCAGAAATCCTTCCGCGCCTGGCGCTGTCGTATTACTTGATGATCGCTGCGGCATTGGCAGTGTTATGCGGCCTGGCCTGGGTGGTTTTCAGAAAATGGGATTACAGCTGGATTCTTCGTCAATTGTTCTTTGCCCCTGTGTCTTACGTCATTGCGCATTTCCTGATCAAAGGCATCCATACGCCGAGTTTCTTTTTGGAGCATGACCTCATCAGTATCGCATTGATCACGATTGCCCTGTATGCGCTGTTTTCCCTGTCCTGGCAGATTTGGCTTCAGCACAAAAAAACAGTATAAGAATGAATACGCGGAGACTCATCTTCAGCCCTGCCCGCGCCTCCTACTTTTTCAATATATCGTTTGACTTTTTGGGTTCCATGCTGTATAATATGATACAGAAAAAGCCACATCGTATATGTGGAAACAAAAAAGCAGGAGGAAAAAACATGAAGAAACTTGTATCCGTATTCCTGGCGCTTGCCATGCTGCTGACCGTGTGCAGCGCGATGGCTGCCGATCTGAACAGCTATACGCTGGATGAGATCATTGAAAAGGCCAAAGAAGAAGGCCACGTGGAATCCGTCGGCATGCCGGACAGCTGGGCCAACTGGGGCGACAGCTGGAAGGGTCTGACCGAAACCTACGGCATTGCCCATACCGACGACGATATGAGCAGCGCTGAAGAGCTGAACATGTTCGCCAACGACAGCACCCGCGACATCGGCGACGTGGGCCTGGCCTTCACTCAGCAAGCCATCGATGCCGACCTGGTGCAGGGCTACAAGACCAGCTATTGGGACAGCGTTCCCGACTGGGCCAAGGGCGAGGACGGCAAATGGATGATCGCCTATACCGGCTGCACCAGCTTCATCTTCAACAACGATCTGGCGAACGGCCAGAAGATGCCCACCAGCTGGCAGGATGTCCGTGAGGGCACCTACAAGCTGACCATCGGCGACGTGGTGGGCGGCGCGACCGGCCAGGGCGTTGTGGTCGCTACCGCTTTCGCTTTCGGCGGCGGCCTGGATAACCTGCAGCCCGCTTTCGACTTCTGGACCGAGATGGCCAAGGCCGGCCGCATCGACAAGGGCGACATCCTGCTGGCCCGCATCCAGGCCGGTGAAGTAGAGTGCGGCGTAAGCTGGAGCTACAACGTGCTGACCTACCGCGACGAAACCCCCAACTACAACATCACCGTGGGCATTCCCTCTGACGGCGCGATCCTGGTGGGCTATGCCAGCGTCATCAGCAAGAACAGCGACACGCCCTTCGCCGCCGCCCTGGCCCGCGAGTATATCTTCTCCGACGCCGGGCAGATCAACCTGGCCAAGTCCGGCGCTGTTCCTACCCGCACCAACGTGGAAATCCCCGCCGACATCATTGCCAACACCTTCGATCCCGCGACCTACGCCAATGCTGTCGGCATCTCCGACGCCGCCCAGTACGCTGAAGTCTGCGCCGAAATCTCCGAATGGTGGGCTGAGAACATTATCCCGCTGCTGGATTGATGCTTTGATTCTCTGATTGCCTGAGGGGGCGTACTCCAAAAAGTGCGCCCCCGGTTTTTTAGGGCACTTATAAGTTAAAGTTTTCGCAAAATGGCAAAAAGTCCAGAACCCCTTCTGGCTTTCTTGGAAGGGGGTCTGGGGGAAACCATTCTTTGGCCTCCAAAGAATGGTTTCCCCCAGAAAACTTTTCCGTTTTATTCAGGTTAGGATGGAGAGAAAACCTATGGAACTGCAAAAATCAAAACGGGCAGGCTGCTCAAACAGTAAATACATCTATCTGCTGGCGCTGCTCCCCTTTCTTTTGGTGGTGCTCCTCTATGAGCTGCTGCCGCTGATCATGCTGGCGGTGGACAGCTTTGGCCTCGATAAGGACCCCAGCGTGCGCTTTACCTTTGACAACTATACCAAAATATTTACCACCCTCAGCTACACGAAAGCCATTCTGAACAGCTTGAAAATCACGGCGATCTCCACGGCCTTCGGCATCGTGATCGCGTTTCTCGGCGCACGGGCTGCGCATACTTCGCGGGGCAAATTCCGCAACGTTTTTTTGACCGTGCTCAACATGACCTCCAATTTCGCGGGCGTTCCCCTGGCCTTCGCCTATATGATCATCCTGGGCAACGCCGGTGTGCTCAAGCAAATCGCCAGCACCTACGGCATTGAATTCATCCAGAACTTCGACCTGTATACCAGCAGCGGCCTTACGATGATGTATATTTATTTCCAGATTCCGCTGTCCACGCTGCTGCTGATTCCGGCGTTCAACGGCATCCGTCAGGAGTGGAACGAAGCCAATATGCTGCTGGGCGGAACCAATACCCATTTCTGGATGCACGTGGGCGTTCCGGTGCTGCTGCCCAGCCTGTTTTCCACCATCAGCGTGCTGTTCGCCAACGCCCTGTGCGCCTACGCGACGGCCTACGCGCTGCTGATGAACAATTTCTCCCTGCTGCCGATCAATATTTCCGCGTCCTTCGTCGGCGATATCCGGACCAAGCCGAAGCTCGGCGCGGCGCTTTCCGTGGTGATGATGCTGATCATGTGCGTCGTGATCCTGATCAACAACTATATCACGCGGAAGCTGACCAAATGGGAAAGCAGGTGATTGCACATGAAAAAAGGAAAAGCGTCGGCGAATATCGTCATGGCAATCGTTATCGTCTGGCTGATCATTCCCCTGCTGGCGACCATTATTTATTCGCTTTTTGAGGATTGGACGGGCATTGTGCCCCACGGGTTTACCCTGGCGAATTATCAGAAGATTTTTTCTGATCCCGCTTTCCTGACCTCCATGTACCAAACGGTGATCGTGTGCGCGGTGCCCATCGTCATCACTATTTTAATGATGCTGCTGGCGCTGTTCGCGGTGACGGTGTATTTTCCGAAACTGGAAAAGTATGTGCAGCTGCTGTGCATGATTCCCTATACCATCCAGGGCGTCATCCTGTCTGTTTCGATCCTGAGCCTGTACGCCAAGGGCGGCGGCGTGCTGGGCGAGCGCATGGTCATGCTGATCGGCGCGTACTGCATCATCATCCTGCCCCACATCTACAACGGTATCCGAAACGGCATGCGCGCCATCAAAATGAACACCCTGCTGGAAGCGGCTGAGATGCTGGGTGACAGCAAGCTGAAAGCGTTCTTCAAGGTGATCGTGCCCAACATCATCACCGGCATCACGGTTTCCAGCCTCCTGGCCGTGGGCCTGCTGTTCGGCGATTACGTCATCATCCGCAACCTGTCCAGCTCCAATGTGAACAACATGCAGAAATTCCTTTACCAGGCGATGAAGCGGTCCAGCACGGAATCCTCCGCGGTGTTCGTGGTCATCATGCTGATCACCTTCACCATCACCGCCATCGTGCTGATTCTGCAGAACAGAAGCGCGCTCGAGAAAATCAGAAACGGGGGAAAATGAGCCATGTCCTATATCCGCTTTGAAAAGATCAATAAAGTATTCGGCACGAACCACGTCCTCAAGGATATTGACCTGGAAGTGGAACAGGGACAGCTGGTGACCCTGCTCGGCCCCTCCGGCTGCGGTAAATCCACGCTTTTGCGCTGTCTGGCAGGCCTGGAGCAGGTGACGGATGGCCATATTTATCTGGACGGGCAGGAAATCACCAATGTCATCCCCCGCCGCCGCGGCATCGGCATGGTGTTCCAGCAATATTCCCTTTTCCCCAACATGAACGTGCGCGACAATGTGGCCTACGGCTTGAAGCTGAAAAAGCTGCCCAAGGCGGAGATCAGCCAGAAGGTGGAACGGATGCTGGAAATCGTGGGCCTGAGTGAAAAGATACACCAGTATCCGGCGCAGCTTTCCGGCGGCCAGCAGCAGCGCGTGGCCCTCGCCCGCGCCATGGTGACCGCGCCGAAGGTGCTTCTGCTGGATGAACCCCTCAGCGCCATCGACGCGCTGCTGCGCAAAAATTTGCAGATTGAAATTCGCCGTATTCAGCAGCAGTTGGGCATCACGACGATTTTCGTCACCCATGACCAGGACGAGGCCATGGTCATGTCCGACATGATTCACCTGTTCCACGACGGAAAGATCGAGCAGTCGGGCACCCCGGAGCAGATCTATACCCACCCGGCCACCCGGTTCGCCGCCACCTTTATCGGCAACTACAACCTGCCCCGCGCAGCAGACTTTAACCACGTTTTTGGCGGGAACATTCCGGGCGAGGATGTGGCGGTGCGCCCCGAAATCGTCAGCCTCAGCAAAACGCCGATTCAGGAAACGGACACACTGCTGGTCGCCGAGGGCGTGATTTCCGGACATATTTCCCACGGCAATCTGGTACGCTTCTCGGTTGATTTTGACGGCCTCCAGATGAACGCCGACGTGGTGTTTGAAAACCGCATGGATTTCAGCGACGGCGACCGGGTGTTCGCTGCCATCAAGCGGGATCTGGTGATTGGGCTGTAATACAGCGCGTAAGGAATATAATACAACAAAAAAAGCCGTTTGCAGCGGCTTTTTTTGTTGGGTATGGGGTTGTTTTACTTGATGCTTCGATACAGGCATTCTTTTTGCGGGCAGTTGGCGCAATCGTGCAGGAGCACGTTGCCGCATTCCTGACGCGAGAGCGTCACCCGGTACATCATGGATTTCGCGGGGGAGATCATTCCGTACTCCGAAATGCGCACATCGGGCATCACGCGTTCCATCTGTAAAAGGCAATTCCGCTGCTCCGCGACGGAAAGACCCGCTCCGGGTTCCGCGCGTTCAGTCATGGAGAGCCCTTCTTCCGCCAGATCGCGCTGTAGGAGCACGGAAGCGCGGTGATCCATCTGAAAGAGCAGCTCATCACAGAGCACGTTCAGCAGACTGCCGGTGATGTATTCCTGCCGCTGAAAGAGGCGGGACGCCAGCGATTCGGCCCGGCTTCCCAGTGTCAGCAGGATGGTCAGGCGCTCCATTCCTTCCCGAAGGACAGCTGCCTGGGGTGCGGCGGTCTGCCGGAGCATGAGTACGGCCTGATCCCAGGCGGATTCATAAGCCGTGTGACAGGGAAGCTCCACGCCGCATTGAAGCCAGCGGAATACCTCTGCCTTGTCCGGCTGAATGGGGAAATGCTCCCCGGAATAAACGGTTATTTTTTCCATGAGTTCATCACCCATTGCGCCGCCGCGGCGGAACGGCGCGTTAAAAAGTCCGCGGGCAAGCTGCGCAATGCCGCGTCTTCCGATTCACTCATCCCGCAGACCACCAGGCGGAAGCGCTTCCGTATGCCCCGCGCTTCGGCGAGGGTGTGCATCTGAAGCGCGCATTCGGCGTCCGCTGCTGTGAAGATCACACAGACAGCATATTGCAGGCTGTTTTCGGCGATTGTTGCAAGAAAGGCTTCAGGAGATACATCGACGCCCAGATCCAGCGTGGGAATCCCCCATGCAGCAAGGAGCATCAGCGTATAGTCCCTCCCGGCCGCGCTGGTGTTACCCGCCGCCGCGCCGCAGCAGGCGACGGGAGGAAGGGAGCTATTGGGAAAAGCACAAGCGGCATGTGCCACCGCGGTCAGTTGGCAAAAAGGAAGAGCACCGGACAGGTAACGGTTTGTCAGGTCCTCCAGGAGGGCATTTTTCTGCCGGATCAAAGCCTCAGGATCATGGCTTTTCAGCAGGGCCGCGACAGCGACGCGATCCCCGTGCAGCAGCGCGTCTTTCAGGTGCTCTTCCACTGAATCCAGGTGATAAGCAGAATCACAGGAAGGTTGAATAGCGCGTTCCCCCCTTTCCGTTATGCAGACCTTTGTGACTGATATTATAATATATGCCCTATTTGCTGTCAAGAAACAGAAAGCGATACGAGACGCATAGAATATTCATTGACACGGGAGCACTGCATGTGATAGAATAATATCGAAGAAGTTTTCATTCTGTTTATATACGGGTCTTTCGGAGATTGCGGGGGAAGGAGATCGCAATGCGGGAGGAGCAGCTGCTGAGCGTGGGGATCGACATCGGCACGTCTACGACGCAGTGCGTTTTCAGTCGCCTGACCCTCAGTAACACTGCTTCCGCGTTCTCCGTCCCGCGCATCCGGATCACCGAAAAGGCCGTGCTCTACCGTGCTCCCATTCGCCTGACACCGCTGCTCCAGGCAGACACCATCGACAGCGCCGCGCTGGAATCCATGATTCGTGAGGACTACCGGCAAGCAGGCATTTCCCCCGCCGATATCCGGCTGGGCGCGGTCATCATTACGGGAGAAACTGCCCGCAAGGCCAACGCAAGAGCGGTAACGCAGGCGCTGTCCGAACTGGCGGGAGAGTTTGTCGTAGCGACGGCAGGGCCTGCTCTGGAAGGGATTCTGGCCGGGCGCGGATCAGGAGCCGCCGAGTTATCCGAAAGCAGAGGCCGATCCGTTCTGAACCTGGACATCGGAGGCGGAACCACCAATATGGCTCTGTTTGAAAAGGGTCTGCCGGTGTGCGAAGGCTGCCTGGATATCGGTGGGAGGCTGCTTCGTTTTCAGGAGGACGGAAGGACGGTGCTCTCCTACAGCCCGGCCATGGAGAAAATCGCCGCTGACTGTGGCATCGTGCTCCGGCAGGGGATAGCGCTGGACGAAGCCCAACAAACCCGGCTGGCGGATCGTATGGCGGAGGTGCTGGAAGAGGCTGCCGGGCTGCGGGAGCGCACACCTTTGCATCAAACGCTGACGGTAGAACACAGCCTTCCCGTAGGGATCAAACCTGAGCTGTTCACTTTTTCCGGCGGCGTGGCAGATTGTATCTATGGGGCAGCGCGGGATTCCATCCGGTTTTACGATTTGGGCGAGACGCTCGGAAGGGCAGTGGCGCGTTCCCGGTTTTTTGTGGATCAGCGCGTGCTCCGTCCTGCGGAGACCAGCCATGCCACGGTGATTGGGGCGGGCGCGTACAGCGTGGCGGTATCCGGGAGCACGATCCAGTTCCGGGATATGCGGCTCCCCCTAAAATCCCTGCCCGTCTGCACGGTTCCGCTTACCACGGAGAGGGATATCGCCAGCCTCCGACAGGCGATTGAGGCTCAGTACAGCATATTTGACGGCGAGTGCGCCGTGTACATGCAGGGCATTGCGTCGCCTGATTGGAGCACGGTCACGGCGGCGGCGCGGGAAATCGCTGCCGCGATGGCGCCGTATAACCCCAAGGTGGTCATCCTGCGGGAGGATATGGCAAAAGCCCTGGGGCAGGCGCTGTCCCGTGCGTGGCCCGCGGGCACATCGTTTCTCTGCCTGGACGGGATCGAACTGGCCTATGGGGATACGGTGGATATCGGCGCACCTCTGGGCGACGGCAGGGTCGTGCCCGTCATCATCAAAACATTCGCTTTTTCTCAGGATGCGGGGAGGTAACGAGATGCGGCTCAGCGTGACATTGGGCGGCCATTCCTACAGCTTTCACGACGTGCGTGAGGTGATGGGAAAGGCCAACGACGAAAAGTCCGGCGACCGGCTGGCCGGTGTCGCGGCGGAAACGCCCCAGGAGCGCGTGGCGGCCAGAGTGGTGCTGAGCCATCTGACGGTGCGGGAAATTTGCGAGCATCCGGCTGTGCCTTATGAAAAGGACGAAGTGACCCGCCTGATCCTGGACGATCTGAATACGCGCATCTACCGCCAATATCAGGATATGCCCATCGGCGCGCTTCGGGAGCGTATCCTGGCCTGTCCGCCGGAGGAAATCGAAGTGATGCGGCGGGGGCTGTCCAGCGAGGTCATCGCGGCGGTTTGCAAGCTGATGAGCAACCTGGATCTCGTTTACGCGGCGAAAAAAATGCGCGTGACGGCGACCTGCGTCACCACCATTGGAGAGGAAGGCACGCTGTCAGCACGGCTCCAGCCCAACCATCCCACCGACGATTTGGAAGGAATCACCGCCTCCACCTTGGAAGGGCTGACCTTCGGCGTGGGCGACGCTGTGATCGGCCTCAATCCCGTGGACGCCTCCACCGAAAGCGTGAAAGCGATTCTTAACCGCTTTGCCGAGCTCAAGGAAAAGTACATGATCCCTACGCAAATTTGCGTGCTGGCCCACGTGACCACAGGCATGGAAGCGGTGCGTCAGGGCGCGCCCTGTGATTTGATTTTCCAGAGCATTGCCGGTTCGGAAAAAGGGAACGCGGCTTTCGGCATCAATAACGTCATGATCGCGGAAGCCCGGGACCTGATGGCCCGGGAAGGGACGTCCCACGGCCCCAACCAGCTGTATTTTGAGACGGGGCAAGGAAGCGAATTGTCCTCCGACGCGCACAACGGCTGGGATCAGGTGACCATGGAAGCCCGCTGCTACGGCTTTGCCCGGCATTTTAAGCCGTTCCTGGTGAATACGGTGGTGGGCTTTATCGGGCCGGAGTACCTGTACGACAACAGGCAGTTCATCCGGGCGGGCCTGGAGGACCATTTTATGGGCAAGCTCCACGGCCTGCCCATGGGCTGCGACTGCTGCTACACCAACCATATGCGAGCCGACCAGTACGACAACGAAAACCTGGCGCTGCTGCTGGCCGCCGCGGGCTGCAATTATTTCATGGGCGTGCCCCACGGGGACGACGTGATGCTGAATTACCAGTCCACGGGCTATCACGACATCGCCGCCATCCGCGAGGCCATGAACCTCCGGCCCATTCCCGCCTTTGAAAAATGGATGGAGAAATGGGGCTTCTGGCAGGATGGGCGGCTGGGCCCCAACGCGGGCGACGCTTCCGTATTTCTATAAGCATAGCGGAAGGGGGAAGGAAGCTTGACGGAACAGGAGATCCGGGCCGTGGTGGAGCAGGTGCTCCAACAACTGCAAAACGATGCTCTGGCAGAAAAAGAGCAGGCACCCGCGGAAAGCGGCGACGCGCTTCCCGATCTTTCCGCTGTCAATATCCGCACCCAGTACCTGGTGGAGCATCCCCATGACCAGGCTGCTTTTCTGGCGATGAAGGAACGCACGCCCGCGCGCATCGGCGTCGGCCATGCCGGAGCACGGTATCGCACCGAAACCATGCTCCGCTTTCAGGCGGATCACGCCGCGGCGCAGGACGCCGTCTTTTCCGACGTGCCGGAGGAGTTTCTTCATAAGGCTGGCTGGAAAGTATTTCAGACGACCTGCGAAAACCGGGCGGAATTTCTGACGCGGCCGGATAAGGGGCGGGTGTTCTCGGAAGACACGCTGCGGCAGATTCGGGAAACGGTGCCCCAGGGGACCCGGGTGGTGCTCTATGTAGCGGACGGGCTTTCCTCCAGCGCGGTGCAGGCCAACACGCTGAACATGCTGCCCGTGATCAGCGAAGGGCTGAAAGCGGCGGGTCTTACGGTCAACGAGCCTTTCTTTGTGCGTTTTGGCCGCGTGGCTACGGAAGACCAGATTGGCGAGGCCACCGGCGCGGACGTGGTCTGTGTGCTGCTGGGGGAGCGGCCCGGCCTGGTGACGGCGGAAAGCCTGAGTGCTTATATCGCTTATAAACCCACCGTAGGCATGAGCGAGGCGCGGCGCACTGTGCTTGCCAACATTCATCGCGGCGGCACCCCCGCGGTGGAAGCGGGAGCACATATCGTTGACCTGATCCTGCTGATGCTGGAAAAGAAGGCCAGCGGCACAGACCTGCCGGTTTAACGTATTTCACAGAGAGCAAAGATTGGAAAGGGGGCGTTCATTTGCGTGGTGATCGCATACCGGCCAAGGTGCTGGCGGCGCGCATCATTCCGCGCGTCGACATGGGCCTGCGTGAACGCCTCAAGCTGGACAGTACCATCCAATCTTTGGGGCTGATCACCTGCGACAGCGACGACGTGGGCTATACCGCGCTGGATGAAGCGACGAAGAAAGCCAATGTTTCGGTGTGCTACGCGCAATCCATGTACGCCGGCGCGGCAAACGCCAATACCGCTTTGGCGGGCGAGTTTTTAGGGATTCTGGCGGGGCCTGCCCCGGACGACGTGGAAAGCGGCATGGCGGCGGCGATGCACATGATCGAGCACGAAGCCAGCTTTTATTCCGCCAACGACGAGGACAGCGTGGTGTATTACGCGCACTGCATCAGCCGCACGGGCACCTATCTTTCCGCCCAGTGCGGGATCCCGGCGGGCAGCCCGCTGGCCTATCTGATCGCTCCGCCTCTGGAAAGCGTGTACGCGTTGGACAAGGCACTAAAGGCCGCGCAGGTGCGCATCGTGGATTTTTACGGCCCGCCCTCGCCCACCAACTTCGGCGGCGGGCTGCTGACGGGAACGCAGTCGGACTGTCGGGCGGCCTGCGAGGCGTTTGCTCGGGCAGTGATCGACGTGGCTTCCCGCCCGATCACGCTTTCGCAGCGTTGACAATTGATTGAAAGGGAGACAGCGCATGGAGATAACCGCTTTGGGCATGATCGAAACCAGCGGCCTGCTGTCCGCCATTGAGGCGGCGGACGCCGGATTGAAAGCGGCCAACGTTCGGCTGCTGGGCACGGATTACGTGCGCGGTGGCCTGGTGATGGTGCGCTTTGAAGGCGATGTGGCGGCGGTGCAGGCGGCGGTGGACGCCGGGACCATGGCGGCCCAGCGCGTGGGCGTGGTCGTGAGTTCCCATGTGATTCCCCGCGCCATGCCGGAGGTATTCTGCATGCTGGCCAGCGACCCCGGCGTGGGGCCAGGCAAGCGCAGTCAGGGCGGCTGCGCGGCTTGCGGCGGATGTGAAGGCGGGATGCGCGAATTGAGGCGCTGTCGGGAGGCATCGGCTACGGAAAGAAAAGAAAAGCAGACTGAAGAAAAGGCGGAAAACAAGCAACAGCCCGACAGCGCTATGCCGTCCTTGGAAGAGCTGAAAACTTGGAAAGTGGTAGCTCTTCGGAGCTTCGCGCGGAAGCTGCCCGGTTTCTCCATGAAGGCGGGAGAAATCCGCTATGCCAATAAAGCCCAGCTGCTTTCGGCCCTGGCAGAATACATTAAGTCCTTATGAGCGAGAAATTTCGTGATATGTAAAAAGTCTGAACTCTAATTATAGCTTTCTCGGAAGGGGGTCTGGGGGATAGACCTCATCCGGCGCTTCGCGCCACCTTCCCCTGCGAGGGGAAGGCAATCTTTGGCCACCAAAGAGCGGTTTCCCCCAGAAAACGCCTCCTGTTTATCTGAGTCAGTAAGTAACATGGTGAAAGGAAGCGAATGCCATGGAATTGGATAGGGATCTTGCTTCCATTCAGGAAGCGCGGGATCTGGTCAAAAAGGCAAAAGCCGCCCAAACGGTGCTGGCTGATATGGACCAGCGGCAGGTGGACCGCATCGTGGAGGCGATGGCCTATGCGGCGGAAGGCGCTGCGGGCAGGCTGGCGCAAATGGCTGTGGCGGATACTGGCTTTGGCAAGGAAGAGGATAAAATCACCAAAAACCTGTTCGCGGCCCGCACCGTATACCAGTTTATCAAGGATCAAAAAACCATCGGTGTGATCCGCGAGGACACGGAAAAGAAAATGCTGGAGGTCGCCATTCCCGTGGGCGTGGTGGCGGGCCTGGTTCCCAGCACCAACCCCACCAGCACCACAATTTTCAAAGCGCTGATTTCGGTAAAAGCAGGAAACGCGCTGGTTGTGTCCCCCCACCCATCGGCGCTGAACTGCATCGGCGAAACGGTTCGCATCCTGAACGCCGCCGCTGTGGAAGCGGGCGGGCCCGACGGCCTGGTGACCATGATGACGCTGCCCACCCTCGGCGGCACGGCAGAGTTGATGAAGCGAAGCAATATGATCATCGCCACCGGCGGCTCCGCCATGGTGAAGGCTGCGTATTCCTCGGGCACGCCTGCGCTGGGCGTCGGTCCCGGCAACGTGCCCGCGTACATCGAGCGCACGGCCGATATTCCCAACGCGGTGCGTCGCATCATTGCCAGCAAGACCTTTGACAACGGCACCATCTGCGCTTCGGAGCAGAGCGTGGTCACGGAAACGTGCATCCGCGATGAAGTGATCGCCCAGTTCAAGCGCCAGGGCGGATATTTTGTGTCCGGTGAGGAACAGAAAAAGCTGGAGGCCATCATCAAACGGCCCGGCGCAGAGACGGTCAACCCCCGCATCGTGGGCAAGAGCGCCCTGGAAATCGCCGCCATGGCGGGCGTCAATGTGCCGAAGGATACCCGCGTGATCCTCTGCCACCAGGACGGCGTGGGCAAAGATTATCCCTTCTCCATCGAAAAGCTGTCGCCGCTGCTGGCTTTCTATACCGAGCCGGACTGGCAGCACGCCTGCGAGCGGTGCCTCCAGCTGCTGCAATTCGGCGGCATCGGGCACAGCCTGTCCATACACACGAACAACCCCGAGCTGGTGCGCACCTTTGTGCTGAAAAAGCCCGTTTCGCGGCTGCTGGTCAATACCGGCTCCACCCAGGGCGGAATCGGCGCGACCACGGGAATCAGCCCGTCCTTTACGCTGGGCTGCGGTGCGGTGGGAGGCAGCGCCACCAGCGATAACGTGACGGTGCATCATCTGTACCAGATTCGGCGGGCGGCTTACGGCCTGATCGAGCCGGAGGAAGTGGGCGGAGCACCGGGCAGATGCTCTTCCTGTGCCGGGAGCACGAAACCCACTGTGGAAAACGGCATGACCGCCGATGAGATGGAACGCATCGTCCAGGCCGTCGTGCAGCAGATTCGCGGCATGAGATGAGAGAAAAAGCAGTCAGAATAAACTGTGAGATACAATAAAAGGAGGTTCACAATGACTCAGGATTATGAAAAGATTGCCCTGGGAATGGTGGAAACCAAGGGGCTGGTGGGCTCGGTGGAAGCGGCCGATGCCATGGTGAAGGCGGCCAACGTGACGCTGATCGGCAAGGTGCACGTAGGCGGCGGCCTGGTCACGGTCATGGTGCGCGGCGACGTGGGCGCCGTCAAGGCGGCGACCGACGCAGGCGCAGCGGCGGCGCAGCGCGTGGGCGAATTGGTTTCCGTCCATGTCATTCCCCGTCCCCATCCCGAAGTGGAGGGCATTCTGCCCCATCTGGAACTGAAATAAATATGATCGGATTGAGGAGGTAGCATATGAATCCTGAAAGAATCGCATTGGGCATGATCGAAACACGCGGCTTGGTTGGCTCCATCGAAGCGGCCGACGCCATGGTAAAGGCCGCGGATGTGACGCTGATCGGCAAGGTGCACGTGGGCGGCGGCCTGGTGACCGTCATGGTGCGCGGCGAAGTCGGCGCGGTCAAAGCCGCGGTGGACGCTGGAGCGGCGGCGGCTCAGCGCGTGGGCAACCTGATTTCCCAGCATGTCATTCCCCGGCCTCATGGCGAGGTGGAAGGTATTCTGCCGCATATCGAGGGCTGATCTGGCTTTTCTTCCATTCCGCGCCTTTAGAGCTCCCATCATGAGGAGGCTTATTCGTTATGCGATTTATTACCGAACGCGAGCTACGGGATCAGTTTGCGTCTGGCATTCCGGAACAGTATGAGATTCCGCCCGGCGCTCAGCTGACCCCTGCCGCGCGGCAATACCTGCTGGATCTCAAACTGTATAAACATCCCGATACACGCGCGCGGCGGCAGAGTGTGACGCCATCCGTCAGCGGACGCAAGCCGGAGCACATGACCAACCTGAACGCCCATGAGATGGTATGCAAAAACCATCCGCGCATCCTGCTGCGGGGCAAGCTGGACACGCTGGAAAGCGAGATCTTGGTGCTCCAATGCTCCTGCAGGCCTGAATGGCGTGCTCCACTGGAGGACGCTTTGACGCTTACGCGCGTGGTGCTGGCTTCCGAAGTGCGGGACACGCCGGTGCCCGTTTGGAAGCTGGACGGCATGGACGCGGAAGAGGTGCATCGGTGCTCCCACCATCCACAGGAATTCGGCTTTCCGGGCCACATCCTGCCGTCAAAGGAGCACGGGCTTCTTGCCGCGCAGCTGAACCGCCTGCGAGCATTGACGCGCGAAACGGAGCTTGCCGCCGTTCAGGCATTCTGGGACGGGCAGAAGGTCAGCAGGGAGGATATTGTGCTTGCGCTGAACAGGCTGTCCAGCTTCTTTTACGTGCTCCAGCTTCGCGCCGCGCACCGCTGATCGGAGGGAGAAGAGAATGAGCCAGATTGATACCATCGTGGCGGAAGTGCTTTCCAGGCTGAAAAGCGAACCGGCCTGCGGCGGACGTCGGTTTCCGGCGGAAATGTCCGCCCGCCATGCGCACCTGTCCAAGGAAGACCTGAAAACGCTGTTCGGGCTGGACGAGCTTGAATGCGTCCGTGAGATATCTCAGCCCGGCCAGTTTCTGTCCGGGTGCAGAGTGCGGCTGATCGGCCCGAAGGGAATCCTGGACAATGTGGCGGTGCTCGGCCCGACGCGCGGCGCGACGCAGGTAGAGATCTCGGCGACGGACGCGAGAACGCTGGGCATCAGCGCGCCCGTGCGCCTGTCGGGACAGCTTGCGGATGCGGCGGAGATCATCCTCCAGGCAGGTAGTACTGTAATTACGCGCAAAGCGGCAATCGTCGCGGAACGGCATGTGCATATGACGCCTGCGGACGCGACGGATTTCGGCGTTGCGAACGGAGACTGTGTGTCCGTGCGGGTGCTGGGAAGCCGCCCGCTGATCCTGGAGCAGGTGCCGGTTCGCGTGACAGAGCAATCGGCGTTGGCGCTGCATATGGACACGGACGAAGCGAACGCGGCAGGTGCGGGGAAGGACTGCGTATGTGAGATCGTGGGCAAATGCTCCGTGGAGTCATGCTCCAGCGGAGTTGTTCGTGCTCCGCAAAAGAGTGAGTGTGCTCCCGCTGCGGAATCGGGCTTTTCTTTCCCCGGAAAGCTGATCACGGAGCATGACATCAGGACGCTCAAGGGGAAAAATATCACTGCGATATGTATCCGCAAGGGCCAGATCATCACGCCGTTGGCGCGGGATACGGCCAAGGCCCTGGGGATCGCCCTGACATGCGGAGGTGAATGAACATGTTTATTGCGAAAGTGGTCGGCAACCTGTGGGCCACAAGGAAGGAAGAAACCCTGATCGGCCGGAAGCTGATGATCGTGGAGCCCGCCCGGCTGGACGGTACACCGACGGGGGAACCCCTCGTGGCGGTGGATACGATCGACGCGGGCATCGGGGAAATGGTGATCGTGGCGCAGGGGTCTTCGGCCCGCAAGGCGGTGGGCCAGCAGGATTCCCCCGTGGACGCGGCGATTGTGGCGATTATTGATATTCACGAGGTACAGAAATGAGCGACCTGGAGCTTTTGCTGCACGGCGGCGTGGTGGGCGGCGGCGGGGCCGGTTTTCCGCTTTGGAAAAAGCTGTCCGCTCCCGCCGAACAGCTGCTGATCAACGGCGCGGAGTGCGAGCCGCTGCTGAAAAGCGACCAGTATCTGATGCGCCGTTACGCGAAGGAACTGGCGGAAGCCGCGTCCCGATTAGCTGGGATCGTGAACGCCCGTGAAGCGGTGATCTGCCTGAAGGACCACTACCTGCCGCAGATTGCCGCGCTGAAGGACGCCCTGGGCGAAAAAGCTTACGCGCCGCCGGTTCGCCTCCATCTGCTGCCCACAGTGTATCCCATCGGTGACGAGCAGGCATTGGTGCACAGCGCCACGGGCAAAACCGTGCCGCCTGGCGCGCTGCCGGGCGCTGTAGGATGCACCGTCGTCAGCGTTTCTACCGCGCTCAACGCCCTGCGGGCTTTGGAAGGAAAACCAGTCACCCAACGATTTGTAACGGTGGTGGGCGAAGTAAAACGTTCGGGCGTGTACCGTGTGCCCGTGGGTATGCCGGTCAGCATGCTCTTGGCGGAAGCGGGCGGTGTTACGGTTCGCGATTATCGAATGATCCTGGGCGGCCCCATGATGGGGCCTTTGGCCGCTGAGAACAGCGAAAGCGTAGTGACCAAAACCCTGGGCGGCGTGCTCGTGCTCCCGGCGGAGCATACGCTGGTGCGTCATGCGCAGCTTTCCATGGAGCAGGCGCGGGTTCGCGCCCGCAGCGTGTGCATTCAGTGCCGCACCTGCACGGATCTTTGCCCCCGGCATCTGCTGGGGCATCCCATCTATCCCCACCTGACCATGCGCGCGTTCGCCGCTGGGGATCGGCTGGAGCCGTCGGCGGCGCTGTGCATGGAATGCGGCGTCTGCGAGCTGTACGCCTGCCCGATGGGGCTCAATCCACGCCGCATCCAGCAGGCGCAGAAGGCCGCGCTGCGAGCGAATGGGGAGAAGCCGGTGTTTGCGCTCAAGGACGCCCCGGCGCTGGCGGATTATCACCAGGCCCCTTCCGGGCGCGTGCTGGCGCGCATTCATGCAGCACAGTACGATATCCCGGTGCCGGAAGAAGCCGTCGCTGTAGCCGCGCCTTTTGTCTGCATTCCGATGAAACAGCATATCGGCGCGCCGGCGGTTCCCTGCGTGGCGGCGGGCGACGCGGTCAACCGGGGCGATGTGATCGGAAAAATGGCGGAAGGCGCTCTCGGCGCAGACGTTCACGCGAGCATCTGCGGCACGGTGGAACGCGCGGACGCCGACGTGGTTGTGATCCGCGGGCGCGCGTAGCGGGGAAAGGGTTAGGATTCAGGTATTCCTGGGAGAACCGCTCTTTGGCGCCCAAAGAGCGGTTCCCCCAGACCCCTCCCGAGAAAAGCGATAAAACACAGTCTTAAAAAGACTTTTGCTGTAAAAAAACAAAACTCTTATGGCTTTCTTGGAAGGGGGCCTGGGGGAAAACATTCTTTGGCCTCCAAAGAATGTTTTCCCCCAGATATGTGAATGATAACTGGAAAGGAACAGGATCATGATTTCTTTGGGTCTTTTGGAAACGAACAGCATCGCGCGTGGCGTGATCGCTGGGGACGCCATGCTGAAAGCCGCGGAAGTAACGCTGCTCAAAGCCGGGGCCGTATGTCCCGGCAAGTATACGGTGGTCATTTACGGCGAAGTGGCGGCGGTTTCCGCCGCGATGGACGCGGGCAAGCGATACGCTGGGGAATACCTGGTGGACGATCTGACAATCGCGAGCCTCGATCCACAGATGGTGCAGGCGATTGCGGGGGGAAATCCGCCGTCCGAAATCAACGCCATGGGCGTTATGGAGTTTTATACTATTTCCGCGGCGGTGGTGGCGGGCGACCTGGCGGCTAAAGCGGCGGATGTGCACCTGATGGAAGTAAGGCTTGGCCTTGGCATCGGCGGGAAATCCTACGTGACGCTCTGCGGCGAGGTGGCGGCGGTGCAGGCCGCCATCGACGCGGGCACCGTCCCCTCCCGGAAGGACGGAACCCTCGTTTCCACCTGCGTTATTCCTTCGCCGAGACATGAGATTTTTGAAGCGATGCTGTAATACAGGCCCCTATATGCGAAACTCTTCGCAAAATGGCGAAAAGTCCGAAAACCCTTATGGCTTTCTCGGAAGGGGGTCTGGGGGGAACCGCTCTTTGGCCTCCAAAGAGCGGTTCCCCCCAGAAAACTTCTCCGGTTTATCCTGGTTAGGACATTGAAAGGAGAACGAATCATGAGTCAGTATATTTTCGCACATCGCGGCGCGTCCGGCTACGCGCCGGAAAACACGCTGGAAGCCTTTCAATTGGCCGCTGAAATGGGCGCGCACGGCGTGGAGCTGGATGTGCATATCTGCCGCAGCGGCGAACTGGTGGTGACACACGACGAAACCGTGGAGCGCGTTTCGGACGGGGAAGGCTGGGTTAAAGACCTGACGCTTACCGAGCTGAAAGCGCTGCGGTTCAACCGCACCCATCCGGAATACGCCAACGCACGGATTCCCACCCTGCAAGAGGTGTTTCAGCTGCTCCGGCCCACCGGCATGAGAATCAATATCGAGCTGAAAAACAGCCTGATCGACTATCCGGAACTGGAAAAAAAGGTAATCGATCTGGCAGCGCGGGAAGGAATGCTGGATCGGGTGATCTTTTCCTCTTTCAACCACCATAGCATGCTGCGCGTCAAAGCGATCGATCCGAAGCTGTACTGCGGACTGCTGTACGAAGCTTCGCTGGTTAAGCCGTGGGCTTACGCGGTGGCGCTTGGCATGGACGCCATCCATCCGCATTTTTCGGAGGTTATCACGCCCGGCGGCAATTGCGCCGCGGCGCATAAGGCCGGCATCGAAATCAATACCTGGACGGTGAACACGCCGGAAGCCCTGCGGGCTGTGCTGGCGGAAGGCGCTGATATCCTGATCACAAATTATCCCGACGTCGGCCTTCAATGCCTGACTGAAAAATGAATTTGTTCATCTAAAACAGTATTTTTTCGAGAATAAACGTGACAGCCCGGAAACAAAGCAGCCGTGCGGGTCGTTCCCAGGAAATTGCCAATTATTGCTCGCCCAACTAAATCATGAATTATCTGCGGGCGATAAATCGGTCCATCCTGCGTCACTCAACCTTGAAATACCTCCAGTATTCCTGCGGTTTCGTTCCTTGTCTGGAACGATTTCTCATCCCGCATCTGAAT